>DASTAW010000065.1 GCA_035712365.1 Terriglobia bacterium | reverse complement strand
TACAACCTTGCCGCCGACCCTCATCAGTTGCTGAACCTGGCTGGCCGTAAGGATCCGCCCCACCTGGTCCACTATGGCGGCGACCAGCCTTTGCCTGAGGTCGCCGCTCACTTGCGCGAGCGGCTGATTGCGCGAATGATGGAAGCCGGTGAGCCGAGGGCGGAGATTGCCGAACGCCATCTTTATCCCTGAACTTGCGAATCCGCGGCTATGGCTTGGAGAACAGAATCCGAGCACTCAACCGGAATCTGATGAACTTACACTCCCGACCCGGACCGCTTGGCTGCCCGCAGAATCGCCTCGATGCTGCGTTCGACGTCCGCGTCTGTTGTTGACCAGTTGCAGACGCTGATGCGCATGGCCGTTTGGCCTTTCCACACAGTGCCGCCGCACCAGCACGTGCCGTCCTCCTGAATGGCTGCGATGGTACGCTGCGTCTGTTCCGTAGTGCCGAACGATATCAGAACCTGGTTGAGCACGACTTCGTTGAGCACTTTGTACCCCGCGGCCGCCAAAGCATCGGCAAAGCGGCGGGTCTGGCGGCAGTTGCGCTCGACGAGTTCGTTGAGGCCCTGTCGCCCGAGAGAACGGATGGCCGCGTAGACAGGGACGGCCCTGGCGCGCCGCGATTCTTCCGGCACAAATTCGTGAGGGTCGCGCTCGCCTCCGGTGGCGAGGATGTAGGCTGCGGGCAGAGACATCGCGCTGCGGTGCGCGGATTCGTCGGCACAGAAGGTGATCCCGCAGTCGTACGGAACGTTCAGCCACTTGTGTGCGTCGGTGGCCACTGAATCAGCCTTCTCAATGCCGCGCAGCAGGCCCGCCCGTTCAGGCGAAACGGCGGCCCACAGCCCGAACGCGCCGTCCACATGGAACCATGCGCCGCTGTTCCTGGCACACTCGGCGATTTCGCTGAGAGGATCGATCGCACCTGTATTCACGTTGCCGGCCTGCGCGCAGACGATGCACGGCCCCCGGATGCCCTGCAATGCAGCAGCCAGGCCAGAGACGCTCATCCGGCCCTGGCTGTCTGTGGGGATTTGCCGAACTCGATTGGCGCCGAGGCCCAGAAATCGAACCGATGTGGAGATTGTGTAGTGGGCTTCCTCGCTCGCCACGACTTCAACGGGCGGCGCTCCGTAAATGCCGTTTGCTTCCACATCCCATCCGGCATCGCGCAGCACACGATGGCGTGCTGCAGCCAGCGCGGTAAAGTTCGCCATGTGTCCGCCGGTTACAAAACCAAAGCTCATGGTTGCGGGAAGCCCCGCCAGTTCCCGCAGCCATGACCCGGTGATCTCCTCAATCACCGAGACCAGGGGTGACAGAACGTAGATGCCGGCGTTCTGGTCCCAGGCCGACACCAGCCAGTCCGCGGCGAGCGCGGCGGGGAGATTCCCTCCCACCACGAAGCCGAAATATCGCGGGCCGGTCGAGGCCACAGCACCCTTCATTCCCGCGCGGGCAAGAATCCCGGTGACAGCCTCGGGATCGATTCCTTCCTGAGGGAATGGGCCGCCCAGCGCCTGGCGTAACTCCTCCGCTGATACGGCGGCCGGAATGGGCCGGTTGGCAACCGACTCGAACCAGCTTGAAGCATGTTTCTGTATTGTTGCGAGGAGACTGGGAATTTTCTCGTGCATCACATTGACCTTCTTCTGGAATGGGATCGGACACAGTGCCAACAGTAGGCTTCCAGCGACTCTTCAGAGACTGCCAGCCATTCCGCGCAGACAACGAAAGTTTTGCTGGTGCCGCAGTCCATTGCAGAGACCCTTTCACGTGGGTTATCAAAGCGCGCGTGGAGGAAATCTGCGACGGACAAAAATGAAAGCTTAAACCACGCGTAGTGGGAGTGTAAACATCGTCTGGTGTGGGCGGTTCTTCAACCCTGCGACAGCTCTTCAGGAAGCTGCGGCTAACGGGTTTTCCATTTTGAGGCCAGCAGCGCGATCTTGTCTTCCATCGCAGCTGCAGGTTTTTGTTGCGATTTGGCCGGATGCCTCGGGGAAGGCTCCTGAAGGGCCTTTATGGAGAGCGAGATACGCTTCGTTTTGGGATCGGCGCTTAAGACTTTCACTTTCACGATCTGGCCGGCCTTCACAACGTCCGAAGGATCTTTGACGTAGCGATTGGCAAGTTCGCTGACGTGGACCAGGCCATCCTGATGGACGCCGATGTCCACAAACGCTCCGAACTTGGTTACGTTGGTGACCACGCCCTCCAGCACCATCCCGGGTTGCACATCTGAGAGTTCGCGAACCTGTTCGTCAAAGCTGGGTGCCACAAACTGCTCGCGCGGGTCTCGGCCAGGCCTGCGAAGTTCCTCCAGGATGTCATTCAGTGTGTAGGCGCCGGCTTCGAGACGGTTGCGGTCCACCTTCTCCAGAAGTGCCGGACTCTTAATCAGCTCCTCGATGGGAACGCCCAGCGATTGAGCAATCTGCTCCACGATCTGGTAGGACTCGGGGTGGACGGCGGTCATGTCGAGTGGATTGTCGCCGTCGCGGATGCGCAGAAACCCGGCTGCTTGTTCGAATGTCTTCGGCCCGATGCCTGGAACTTTCCGCAATTGCGCGCGCGAGCGGAAGCTCCCGTTTTCATTCCGGAACGTGACGATGTTTTGCGCGGCCCGCTCCGTGACGCCTGCAACGTAACGCAACAGCGTCCACGATGAGGTGTTCAGGTCAACCCCCACGCGGTTCACGCAACTCTCGATGACGCTTGCGAGCGACGCCTGGAGCTGGCGCTGGTCAACGTCGTGCTGGTACTGGCCCACTCCAATCGATTTGGGATCCACCTTCACCAGCTCCGACAGCGGGTCCTGCAACCGGCGCGCAATGGAGATGGCGCCGCGCACGGTGAGGTCCAGGTCTGGAAACTCCTGACGCGCGACCTCTGAGGCGGAATAGACACTGGCCCCTGATTCGCTGACCGTCACTGAGAAAATGTTGTCCAGTTTTTTCTCGCGCAGAAAGTCGCGCACAAAAGCGTCCGTCTCACGGGAAGCCGTTCCGTTCCCAATAGCGATGGCGCGAACGTTGTGCCGCTGCAGCAGGGTTTCGAGCGTCCTGGCGGCTGCCTCCTTTTCGCCCTGGGAACGGTGTAGGTGGATGAGGTCATGGGCAAGGAATTTCCCGGTCTCGTCCACTACCGCAATCTTGCAGCCCGTGCGGATGCCGGGGTCGATTCCCAGCACGGAAATGGGCCCCGCCGGTGGCGCCAGCAGCAGGTTGTGCAGGTTGTCACGAAACACCTGGATCGCTTCTCCGTCCGAGCGCTGCTTCACTTCCAGGCGGATTTCAGCCTGAATGGAAGTGTTCAGCAGGCGTTTCCACGCGTCTTCAATGGCCAGTTCAAGCTGCGGCGTCCAGTCGCCCGGCTGGCGCAAAATGCGCGACTTCAGCAGAGTGACAACGCGCAAGGGATCAACCTCAATAAGGAAGTAGAGGACGCCTTCGCTCTCGCCCCGGCGGATGGCCAGCATGCGGTGCGAGGGGATGGCCTTCACCGGCTCGCGGTATTCGTAGTACATCTTGAATTTTTCCTGCTCGTCCACGGCGTCCTTCACCTTGCTGCTCACCACCACGCCTTCTTCAAACATCACCTTCCGCAGAGCCTTGCGCAGGTCCGCGTCCTCGCTGATCATTTCCGCCACAATGTGGCGAGCGCCTTCCAGCGCTTCTTCCACGCTGTTCACGCCTTTATCAGCGTCCACAAATCCGGCGGCCAGGGTTTCGAGCGGTCCCGCAGCCGGCTCCTGCGCCCAAAGATAGAGCGCCAGCGGCTCCAATCCCTTCTCGCGCGCCATGGTCGCCTTGGTGCGGCGCTTCGGCCGGTAGGGCAGGTAGAGGTCCTCCAACTCGCTTTTGTCGAGCGTGGCATCAATGCGCGCCTTGAGCTCAGCGGTCAGCTTGCCTTGCTCGGCAATGGAAGCCAGAATTGTTCCGCGCCGCGCCACAAATTCCCGGAAATAGGTCAGCTTCTCCTCGACCCGCCGCACCTTGACTTCATCCAGGTTGCTGGTGGCCTCTTTGCGGTAGCGCGCAATGAAGGGGACGGTTCCGCCCTCATCGAGCAATTCAATCACGGCCACCAGGCCGCGCAGGGGGACGTCAAGCTGCTGCGCAATGTGCAGCAAGAGCTCGGTTGAAAGTTCTTTTCGTTCTGTCATGGTGAAATTAAAGGTTTCCTGTATCTGCGGAGTGTTCTGCGGCGCTCGATCGCGCAACTGTTGGCCAAACGTCAAGAATAAACCATAACCTGGCCGAACGCCAAAACTATGGGCTGTCAGGCAGGTTTTCAGCGAGGCGGTCTGGTTTGACATCTCAAATTTGCCATCGCTCGCTCCCAATCGCCTTTCGCGTATCGGCGCATGCTGCCTCGCGCTCGGCGAATGCCCGATCTCTCCACTCCGCCTTCAGCGGGCACATCAGGCGCTGACTCAACCGGGCATCGAATGCGATTATGAGTCGCGTAAGGAAAACTCTGTCAAAGCTCTTTAGAAATGTCCCCTTGCTTACCTCATTAGAAGTGTCCCCTTTTTGTTGTAGTTATTTTTCTCTCTTTTTTGGTTTTTGGGTTTCTGTTTTTCTCGTGGGCCTTGCCCGGAGCGGAGCCCTGCGAGCCCGCAGGGCGAGCGTTCAGGGTGAAGCGGAGGGCGAGGCCCACGACCGCCGCTTGCCGGCCCCGGCCTGGTTCCCTGCTTTCTTTTCCATCTGCCGGCGGGCCGCTTCTCGCCACGGGTGATCGGCCGGCGGCACCCACTTCCGCTTCCCGGCCTTGGGGGCTGGAGTGGCTCTTTTCTCCTGGACCGCCGGTCTGGCCTGCGCCGCGATCTCTCGCCACCTCACCGCCCGTCCCCGGTACTCGATCCCTACCCGCCCGTCCGGCCACTCCCAGACCACCACTTTGCCCCGCGCCGGCGCGTAGTTCCGGCTCCCCGGCTCCAACTGGAAAAACCGGTTCTCGTACCGCACCACCCAATCCTCGCTGATCACCCGCTCGCTCTCCAGCCGGAAGATCTTGTCCAGTTCCGCCGCCCTTGGCGCTCGCCGGTGATAGTCTTCCCGCCTCGCCGCCACCCGCCCAAACCGCTCGTTGTGTTCCGGCAGATATTCCTCTTCCAGATACCGGTTCGCCTCGGCATAGCTGGCAATCTCCTTCCGCCGCAGCTTCTTCACCAGCCGGTCCTGATGCGTCCCGTGGATTCTCTCCACCCGCCCTTTCGCCTGCGGCGAACGGGCTCCAATCAGCTCGATCCCCAGCTTCCCGCACATCCGTCCAAACTGCGTCACCGGCTCTTCCCCTCGCAACCGCTCCCCCGCCGTGGCCGGCCGCTGGTAGAGATTCTTCCAGTCCACATACAGCGCCAGCGGCACCCCGTAGCGCTCCACCCAGGCTCGCAGCGCCCCCGCCGCCGCCCAGATCGTCTCTTCCTTCCCCATCCGCGCCAGCGTCCGGTTCGTCGCATCGTCCACCAGGTCCATCAAGCAGCCTCCCGGCCCCCGCCCCTCCAGCCAGGCGTGAAAGCTCCCGTCCATCTGCACCAGTTCCCCAAAGTGCTCCTTCCGCTCCCGCCGCCGCCGATGCGGCCGCCTCCGCCGCTCCCGGCTCCATAACCCCGCTTCCAACATCCACCGCCGCAGCGTCTCCGCATCCACTTCCTCTCCGTCTTCCAGCCTCAGATGCTCCGCCGCCAGCGTCGGACCAAATCGCTCTCCCACCGCTCCACCATACTTCTCCCGCACCAGTCCTAACACCCGGCGCCGAAAACCCTCCCCATACGCCCGGTTCGACGGCCGCCCCGCGCTCCGGTGCTTCAACCCCGCAGCCCCTTCTTTTCGGTACCGCTTCCACAGCCGCTTCGCCTGCCGGTAACTGATCCTCATCAGCAACCCTGCATCCACCAACCGCAACTGGCCGCTCTTTACCCGTGCCAGCACCTCCACCCGACTCAACTCCCTCTTGCTCATCTCCACTCGCCCCAATCTGACCTCCTTTCGGAAGTCTTATTAGGGGACATTTCTATCGAGGACAAAAGGGGACATTATCATCGAGGTTCAACAGA
>DASTAW010000064.1 GCA_035712365.1 Terriglobia bacterium | reverse complement strand
TCCCCCGTCCTGGCTTCGATGTCCTGAATATTCGAGCGGTCACTGCTGATGACGGCCGTGATCTCCGCCAGCATCCCCTGGCGGTCGGTCGTCAGCAGGGTCAGCCGGACAGGATAAAAGGTATATTTCGGGCCAGTCCATTCCACCTCGATGCGCCGCTCCGCGTCGTACATCAGGTTCTGGACGTTGGGGCAGCTCTTGGAATGGACCGAAATGCCTTTGCCCCGCGTGATATATCCCACAATCGGCTCGCCCCGGATGGGATTGCAGCACTTCGCCCGGTACACCATCAGGTCACCCTGGCCGTGGACCTGGATGGCATTGTCAGAGCGGAGGCCAAGAACGCGCTTGAAAGCGCTGCCCAGCCGCGACTGCTGGTCCGGTTCCTGGCCGCTCTCAGGGCTGAGCTTCGAAAGCACCTGGCGCGCGGAGTACTTGCCAAAGCCGATGCCCGCCAGCAGATCGTCAACCAGGCTGCAGCCGTATTCCTTGCCGACCCGCGCATAATCTTCGTCAGAAATCTTCTTCATGACGATGTTGAGCTTTCGGGCCTCTTTCTCCAGCAGCTTTCTGCCGATCTCCAGCGCCTGCCTGCGCTGCTCGATGTTGATCCAGTGCTTGATCTTGTTGCGCGCCCGCGAAGTCTTAACGTGCGCCAGCCAGTCCCGGCTGGGTGTCTGCGCGGACTGGGTGGAAATCTCAACGATATCGCCGTTCAGCAGCTTGGTTTTAAGCGGGACCATGCGGCCATTCACCTTTGCGCCTACGCAATGGTTGCCAATCTCCGTATGGATGGCAAAGGCGAAATCAATCGGCGTAGCCTCCCGCGGCAGCACGATCACCTTGCCCTTGGGAGTGAAGGTGTAGACTTCCTCCGGGTAGAGGTCGATCTTGAGGGTGGAGAGGAAGTCGTTCGAGTCCCTCATTTCCTTCTGCCATTCCACCAGGTGCCGCAGCCAGGCAAAACGTTCAGCGTCCTGAACGGTCGTCCCCTGCCCGTCTTTGTACTTCCAGTGGGCCGCGATCCCTTCTTCCGCAACGCGGTGCATCTCTTCGGTACGAATCTGAACTTCAAAGGGCTGGCCGTGCGGACCGATCACGGAGGTGTGAAGCGACTGGTAAAGATTGGGACGAGGGATGGCGATGAAGTCCTTGATTCTTCCCGGCACCGGCCGCCAGGTGTTGTGAATCACGCCCAGCGCCGCGTAACAGTTCTTGACGTCGTCGGTAACGATGCGGATGGCCAGCAGGTCATACACCTGGTCGATGCCAATATTCTGTTTCTTGAGTTTGTGCCAGATGCTGTAGAGCCGCTTGATCCGGCCCTCGATCCTGACGGGAACCGAGCTCTCTTTCATCTTGCCTTCAACCAGCCGCTGGACTTCGGCAAGGAAATGCTCGTTGACTTTTCTCCGGCTCTCCACCGACTTTTTCACTTCGAGGTAGGCGTCCGGCTCAAGATAGCGGAACGCCAGGTCTTCCAGTTCTCCGCGGATTTTCCCCATGCCCAGGCGGTGCGCAATGGGCGCATAAATTTCGAGCGTCTCGTGGGCAATTCGCTGGCGCTTGTCAGGCGGCAGATGCTCCAGAGTGCGCATATTGTGCAGGCGGTCCGCCAGCTTTACCAGGACGACCCTGACGTCATCCACCATTGCCAGCAGCATCTTGCGGAAGTTTTCCGCCTGCTGTTCCTCAGGGCTCAGGAAATGGATGCGGCTGATTTTGGTGACGCCCTCGACAATGTGGGCCACTTCCGGCCCAAACTGCTCCTGGAGGCCCTCGAGGCTGGTCGCCGTATCTTCAATCACGTCGTGCAGCATTCCGGCGGCCAGACACACGGTGTCAAGGCGCAACTCCGCCAGAATGCTGGTCACTTCCAGCGGGTGGGATATGTAGGGTTCTCCCGAAAGGCGTTTCTGGCCCTCGTGCTTCTCCAGGCAAAACCGATAGGCATTGCGCAGCACGGCCAGGTCGTCGCCTGGACGGTCAGACTCCACCTTCCTGAGAACGGTTTCAAACTGCATCATACGCACCCACTATCATTCTAGGCCAGCGCAGTTCCTGTATTCAAGCAGCACGGCTCCGCGGGCATTGTGGCGCGGCCATCCTCTGTGCTTCCTGAGCGCGGCACTGGCGAGGAGAGCGGCGCTGCAAATCAAGCTGGGCCGCTACCGCCGGGCCGCTTTCTCCAAAAACAAAAAGGCCCTCCGCCTCCTGAAGATGAAGCGAAGGGCCAATGCAAACTCTGCCGATCCGATGAAGCTACGATCCCTGCGTTGAAGGCGCAGCGGGTTGGGACTTTCGGATGTCCATCGATTTCTGAAGCCAGCTTTCAGCCGTCTTCAGGTCCGCCTCACGGTCGGCAGGGGCCTTCTCGATGTCGGCCTTCTGGCGGTAAAGCAGATTCAGATAGGCCATGCTGTTGACGTCGTTAGGCTTCAAGTCCAGCGCCTTGTTAAGGGCATCGATTCCCTCATCGATAATCTTGCCGTTCTCCTCCGCCAGCGGTCCTCTGTACTTCTCCGGCAAAGGCGGCAAATTGCCGGTCTTGTTCGGCATCAGCAGGTTCAACTGTTTGCGGATTTTGCCGTCGGTCTGGAAAGCTTGCGCCCAATTGATGACGCCAATCCAGTAATAAGGCTCAGGGTTATTCGGTTCCACCTGCATCCTCTGCCGCTGAAAGTCCTTCGCTTTGTCGAAGTTCTTCATGTTGTAGTAAATCTGTCCGATGCTGGCCAGCGCCGTGGTGTTTTTTGTATCCAGCCTCAGCACGTCCTCGAAGGCCGAAATAGCCTGCTCCCCGGTCTTGACGTTTTCCGGCGTGTCTCCGCCCGGAACGTACATCTGGGCGTAAGCAGTCGCCAGGTACAATCGTGCATTGACCAGGGACGGATCCAGTTGCACGGAGTTCTTAAAGTGTTCAATTGCTTCCTGGAACTTTCCGTTGCGATACGATTGCACACCTTTGTTGAGCTGGTCCCGGGCCTTCAACTCCTTGAACGCATTGCAGCCGCTCCCCAGGGCCGCCAGCAACAACACCGCAAACAGCGGTGCCAGCTTGAAACGACGCATTTTTGGTCCTCCATTGGCCAATTTTTGCAGGTTCCCGAAACGTTACTGCTGGGCCTCGATCGCCTTTGTAATCAGCCCGATCTTGTCGGCGCCAGCTCCCTTGGAAATGTCAATGATCTCAGCCACGTCCTGGAAAGGCAGTTTCGGGTCTCCCTTAATGAACATGATGTGGTCATTCCGGTTCTTGAAGATGTCCACCAGGTGCTGCCCCAAATCGCCAACCGTTACCGGCTGCTGATTGATGCTGAGGGACCGTTGCCCGTCGATGGACACCACAATCGTTCTCTGGATGACATTCTGGTCCGGCTTCTTATTTTTGTCCGGTTTGGGGACCAGCGCATCCAGCCCCTTGGGCGTCAGGGGCGTGATGATCATAAAGATAATCAGCAACACGAGCAGCACGTCGATCAGAGGCGTCACGTTGAGATTCATCATCGTGCCGCCCTTGCTGCCTCCAACGGCAATCGCCATACCAATACCCTCCTTCTTCAGCTTGCCTCGAGCCCATGCTTCGTGATTAAAACTTCACGGCAGGGCCGGGGCAAGCGGAATGTTCTGGTTGGGCTGCACCTGTTCGGTGATCAGGCCCAACTGCTCGATTCCCGCGGCACGGACATTGTCAACCACGGCGACCACGTCGCCATACTTTGCCCGGGCGTCACTTTTGATGAAAACCACCTTATTCAGCTTGTTCTGCATGAGGTCATCAACCTGCTTGGTGATGTCGCCCAGCGCAACAGGCTGCGCATTCAGGAAGAATTTCCCGTCCCGCGTAATGGCCACTTCCACGGCGTCGGTCTTTTCGGCATCGGGCATCTCGCGCGGGTTGTGAGTCAACGCCTTGTCAACGGAAACGCCTTTCTGAAGCAGAGGGGTGATGACCATGAAGATGATCAGCAGCACCAGCATGACGTCCACCATCGGCGTCACATTAATGTCCGCCATCGCACCCAACTCTACGCGATGCTTTGCCATTACTTCTTTCCTCCAGAGGTTTTAATGAAATAATCCACCAGTTCCGATGAGGAGTTGTCCATTTCCACGTCGAAGCCCTCAATCTTATTGGTGAAATAGTTGTAGATCCACACGGCAGGAATGGCGACAAACAGACCGATGGCGGTGGTTACCAGAGCTTCTGCGATTCCGCCCGCGACCGCGCCAAGGCCGGTTGACTTGCTGCTGGAAATCCCCTGAAACGCGTGGATGATCCCCAGCACGGTCCCGAACAGTCCGACGAAAGGCGCTGTGGACCCAATCGTGGCCAGGCTGGAAATGCCGCGCTTCAGCTCCGCATGGACGATGGCCGAGGCCCGTTCCAGGGCGCGCTTGGAAGCTTCAATCATTTCACCCGGAATTTCGGCCGAGACCTGGTGCGCATGGAACTCCTGCAAGCCGGCTGTCACCACCTTGGCCAGGTGGCTTCGCTTGTTTTGCTCGGCGATGGAAATCGCCTCCTCCACCCTGCCGTCCTTCAACGCGCCGGCAACTGCGGGTGCAAAGATGCGGGACTGCTTGCGGGCCGCCTGGAAGGCGATCCAGCGGTCAATGGCAACGCCGATTGACCATGCCGACATAAAGAACAACACAATGACCACCGCTCGAGCTGACCACCCCATTGATTTCCACATGTCCAGCGGATCGAATGAGGTGGTTGCTTCCTGAAACAGCAACATCGTCAGAAAAAGTTTTGCTCCTAGCATACTCGTCTATTTCCTCCTCAAGAATTTTAAAAACAGCCGACTATCCCGACAGGGTAAAGTTCACGTCGATTTCCGTAACCACTTCCACAGGATCACCGTTCAACAGCGTCGGCTGGTACCGCCATTGTTTCACTGCATCCAGAGCGGCTTTAACCAGCAGCGGATGGCCGCTCAAAACCTTCAAGTCCTGAATTGTTCCGTCCTTCGAAATGATGGCCTCAAGCCGGACCGTTCCCTGAATGCGGGCCATTTTGGCGAGCTGCGGATAGTCCGGCGTCACCCTATTGATCAGCTTGGCGCTTTCGACCTGGCCGCCCACTCTGATCCGCTGGGTGGTTGGCTTCGGCGGCGGAGGCGGCGGTGGACCGCCGGTTACTCCTCCGATGATGCCTCCCAGCACTCCGCCCATCTGGCCGCCGGGAACGCCACCCGAGACGCCGCCCACCACGCCGGTTGATTGTACCACCGGCTGGTCCTTGATTTTGGCAATCGTTTTCGGGATCACCGTCGGCGCCTTCATCAGGTCTTGCATACTCACTTGATGAACGACAACGGGAGGAGCTTTTGCAGGCGGTGGCGGCGGTGGAGGCGGTGGCGGCGGGGCAACCAGGAAGGTCATCAACTGCGCCTTCGGCAGCGCATCCGTGTAAATCAGGGGAATGATGACCATCACCCCGATGATAATGATTTCCACGATATACGCGATCGGCAGCGTGGCCCTTTTCCAGTCCTCTGTTTTGGCTGCGGAATAACAGAGATAGCCAACGAAGCCCACCAGGTTGAGCAGCAGCACGATGATCATCCAGGGCCAGGTGCTCAATCCGAAATGCTTCGAATCCGCGTAGGTGTAACAGAGGATCAACGCGTAAAAGAAGAAGAACACCGCAAGGATGATGGATTGCGTAATCAGCACCTTGAGCTCGGGAGTTTCAATCAACGGCAGACCAAAGTACCCGATCAGGAACCCAACGATTCCGATCGCCAGCGAAACCAGCCAGTGCACGCCCGTCAGCACAGACTCGCGCGATGGCGAGGAATCCAGCAGCGTGTCACCAAGCATGATACTCACCCCCTTTTTTCATCGAACTCCGGAACGAGTCGATCAGCCGGAGTTTCGACCCCAGAAATTTGTTACCGCTTTGCAGCGGCAACCTCGCGCTCATACACTTTGCGCTTTTCCTTCGATCGTCCGCTTCCCGCCCTGCTCTGCAAGTACACCAGCAGGGGGCTTGCTATCGCAAAAGACGAATACGTCCCAATCAAAACTCCCACCACCATGGCAAAGGCAAAACCGTGAATCACGTTGCCCCCGAACAGGTAAAGCGCAAAGACCGCAAGAAACGTAAGCCCTGACGTCAGGATCGTCCGGCTGAGCGTCTGGTTGATGCTGAGGTTCACCAGTTCGGCGAAACTAAGACGCTTGTTCGACGGCAGGTTTTCCCGGAGGCGATCGAAAGTGACGATGGTGTCGTTCATCGAATAACCCACAAGCGTCAGCAGGGCCGCAATGACAGAAAGCGTAATCTCCTTGTTAAAAAGAGAAAACAAACCAATTGTAATTAGAACGTCGTGAAAGACGGCGACAACCGCCGACACGCCATAAATTAACTCAAAACGGAACCAAATGTAAACTAACATTGCAGCCAGCCCCGCCAAAGTGACGTAAACGGCTTGCCGCCGCAGGTCCGAACCGACCTTGGGCCCCACAATCTGTGTGGTGGGGACCGTAAATCCCGACAGGTAGCAGTCCTTTTGCAACACGCTGACGACCACCGGCGTTACTCCGGCAATCTGATTCAACTGCTGGAAATCCGCGATCAACCCGCTCTGCGGAGGGCGGTCGCGGAAGCCAACAATGGCTTGTCCAAGGTTCGTATAGGTAGTTGTGGCAACCTCGATTCCCCTGGACGCCAGGCCCAGCGGGTCAGCCACCAGCAGTTGATTCTCAATGTCGGTAGCGCTCGCATTGTTAAGGTCTATCCTGCCCGCTTGAGCGCCGCCGTACAAATCCGTCAGCGCTTTGACGATGGCTCTCCGTCCGGTATCCAGGGCCTCGCCGCCGGTGGTCCCTTCTCTAAGGGGCAACTCGATCATCACCGAATGTTCCGAGGCGAGACCGATGCTCTGGATCGACGCCCCTTGCCAACCTTCTTTTTCGAGCTGGCTGCGGATGGCGCCGACGTCAGGCGTCTTTGCAAATTTCACCTGTACCTGGGTGCCACTGCGGAATTCTATTCCGTACACGAGTCCCCGGTGCACGACGATGGAGATCAGTCCGGCAATCAGGAGGGCCAGCGAAACGCTGATGAAATACCACTTCCTGCCCATCCAGTCGATATTAGGTTCGTGAAAAAACTCCATTTTTATCCTGATCCGCCGTCTGAATGCATAGACACCAGACGTCCTTGAAAAGTTCCCAAAATTTTACACGCTAAGCGCTTCACCCTTCTGGCGCCTGGACAACACATAATCAAAAATGGTCCTAGAAACATACACCGAAGTGAAGAGGTTTGCAATCAATCCGATAGTCAGCGTCACGGCAAACCCCCGGATCGGCCCTGTGCCAAAGGCAAAAAGGATGGCCGCGGCCGCCACGGTCGTCACGTGAGTGTCGATGATGGTCCGAAAAGCGTGCTCAAAGCCTCCCGCCACCGCGGCGCCGGCCGCCTTGCCGTGCCGCAATTCCTCGCGGATGCGCTCAAAGATCAGCACGTTGGAATCGACGCCCATACCAACCGTCAGGATGACGCCGGCGATGCCGGGCAAGGTGAGGACCGCCCCAAAATAAGCCAGTGCTGCCATCAGGATAATCAAGTTCAACACCAGGGCCACGTCCGCGTTGATTCCCGCCCCGCGGTAATACACCAGCATGAAAGCGATCACCGCCAGGAACCCCACGATGCAGGCCACGACGCCGGCACGGATGGAGTCAGCGCCAAGCGAAGGGCCAACGGTGTTCTCATTCAGGTAGCTGATGGACGCCGGAAGCGCCCCGGAGCGGAGCATCAATGCCAGGTCCGAGGTTTGCTGGGGTGTAAAGCTGCCGGTAATTTCGCCCGAATCGGTAATCTGGCTCTGGATGACCGGGGCCGATTGGACCCGATTATCAAGGACGATGGCAAGCTGCTTGCCGATATTCTTGGCCGTCACCTCTCCAAAGCGCACCGCCCCGTCGCGAGACAGGGTGAAGTTGACACTGGGCTGGCCGTTCTTGCCGCTTCCGGGTTGAGCGCCCGTCAGGTCGCGACCCGTGACGGCTGCCACCTGGCTGAGCAGGTACCAGACCTGCCCGCTGGTTGAGCTGTTGCTGGAGGATTCCGGACTGCCAGGGACCAGTTCCGTTCCCGGAGGCAACACGCCTCCAAAAGATGAGAGGGCGGTCTCCCGGCTCTGGTAGGGACCTCCCCGAACAATCTTCAGCTCCAGCATGGCCGATTGTTGAATGATGTTCCTGACGCGCGTCGGGTCGTTGACGCCAGGCAACTGAATCACCAGTTCGAAATCTCCCTGCCCGTAGTCCGCCACTTCAGGTCCCACAAGGCCCAGGGCGTCAATCCGGCGCCGGATGGTTTCCCTGGCCTGGTCGAGCGCCTGGTTGCGAATGGTGTTCATCTCGCTCACCTTCAGGCTGAGCAGCCGCGAAGTCAACTGGCCGGGAACACGCTGCAGGTTCCAGTCAGTGAATTGCTGCGCGACCAGCGCGTCCAGGTCGCCCGACTTCTCATCCGGAATCCCCTTGATGAGAATCGCGGAAATACCCTGCCGCTCAACCGAGCCGTAAGAGATGCTTCGGCTGCTCATTTCCTCGCGCAGCCGCTCCAGTGCCTGGTCGGCGGTCACCTTGACGGCATCGTCCACATGGACCTGCAAGACCATGTGGGTGCCGCCCTTCAAGTCCAGTCCCAGTTGAATGCGGTTGGCGAGATTGGCTTTGAGTTGGGTGATGTTCCTGGGGAAACCGATAAGTCCCAGGATGCACGCGACGACGACAACAATGATAAAGACGGTGCGATTACGTATCCGGTTATGGTCCATGGATCAGGTCCCTCGTATCCAGCCGCCTGCCACAAAGGTCATTTCTTTGCCTTGGCAGCTTTTTCCTGTGCGGCTTGCCCCTCCGC
Source organism: Terriglobia bacterium (assembly GCA_035712365.1). NCBI lineage: Bacteria > Pseudomonadati > Acidobacteriota > Terriglobia > Terriglobia bacterium. The sequence continues at coordinate 81,149 of DASTAW010000064.1, read as the reverse complement.
CTCAGCTTGCAGGCCGGTGATGGCGCTCCGGGCAATATCCACCTTCACCTGGTTGGCAATCTGCACCTGCACAATATCTCCTTTAAAACCAATAACTAAACCGTAAATCCCTCCGGAGGTCATTACCCGGTCGCCCGTCTTCAGGTTGGATAGCATGTTCTGCGTCTTACGGCGGTTGCGCTGCTGAGGAAGAATAACCAGGAAGTACCAGATTACGAAGAGGGGGCCGAACAACAACAGAAACTGGCCCAGCGCCCCGCCACCGACGGGGTCCGCCGCCAGAACAATCCGATTAATTAGCGCACACTCGAACAAAACCGAGCCATCAAGCTAGGATTAAGGATGAAATATCTCGCAATTGATGCAGAGATCAGCAGGGCCAACCTGTAACGCGTACTTCCATTCCCAACGCTATGCCAAACGGAATCCTTGCGCAGAGTCCGCCGGGACCTCTGCCAGGAATTTCCCAAACCCCTTAAAAATTATAGCTTGCCTAACTCTCCTCATCATGTCAAGGTAAAACCACAAGTTATGGCAGGTGGCCAGCACTGAGGCCGAAATTTCGCCCACCGCAAACAGGTGCCGCACGTAGGCCCGCGAATACCGCCGGCACACTGGGCAGCCGCACGCGGCATCGAGCGGCCCGGTATCCTGCGCGTAGCGCGCGCTCTTGATCACCAGCTTCCCTTCCGAGGTAAACACGGTCCCGTTGCGGGCGTTTCGCGTGGGCATGACGCAATCGAACATGTCGATGCCCAGCGCCACGCACCTCACCAGGTCCTCCGGCGTGCCCACGCCCATCAGGTAGCGCGGCTGGTCTTCAGGAAGGAGCGCGGCGACCTGCCCGGTGACGCCATACAATTCGTCCTTGGGCTCGCCCACCGAAAGGCCTCCGACGGCGTACCCGTCAAACCCGATCTCGCCGATCTCGAAAGTGCTTTCGCGGCGCAGGCCCTCGTCCGTCCCGCCCTGCACGATTCCGAACAGGCTCGGTCCAAGCCAGGCGCTCTCAATACCTTCAACCGCAGGCGGCCCCAATTGATTCTGGTTGGCAGTAAAAAACTGTTTTGAGCGTTCCGCCCAGCGCCCCGTCAGCCGCACCGACCGTTTCAGCGTCTCGTGGCTGGCAGGATATTCCACGCACTCATCGAGCGGCATGATGATGTCGGCGCCCAGCGAAAGCTGGAACTCCATCACGCGCTCGGGCGAAAAAAAATGAGGCGTTCCGTCCAGGTGGGAGCGGAACCACACGCCGTCTTCGGTCACCTTGCCCAGGCCTTTCAGGCTCATCACCTGGTAGCCGCCGCTGTCGGTCAGGATGGGGCGCGGCCAGCTCATAAACCGGTGCAGACCGCCGAGCTCGCGTACTCGTTCGTGACCCGGCCGCATGCAAAGATGATAGGTGTTGGCAAGGATGATCTGCGCGCCCAGTTCTTCGAGCTGGTCCTGCGTCATCGCCTTCACCGCCCCGGCGGTGCCGACGGGCATGAACACGGGCGTTTCTACGTCACCGTGCGGCGTGTGCAGGATCCCCGCCCTGGCCCCGGTGCTCTCATCTTTGGCGACAATGGTAAACTTCAATCCCATGGCGTGCCTGGCGAAAGGGCACGACTTCAGTCGTGCCTATGGGAGGCATTCCCGCTCCCTGTGCCGCCTGATCGTCTGGTCGTAGCGCCGGGCTTCAGCCTGGCATTTTTCGGTTCCAGTATGTGTGCCGACCTCAAGGTCGGCGCTACAAAGACTGAAGCAAGAGCAATGCCCGGGCAAGTGCGCTTAGAACATCAAGGCCATTCCGACTTTAGCAGCCACCAGCAGCACCCACGCCCCAAGGTAGACCATGAAGATGGTTCCGGCCTTCACTTCCTTCCGCCCAACTCTGGAGAGCCCGATGGCAAGCAGCACCATAAACCAGAAGATAATAAAGTTCAGAGAAGTCGCCAGAGCATAAACGGCGTGTGAACTCGTCAGCGGATTCATAAAGAATCCCAGATTGTCAGGCGCCGGATTCTTCACATTGAAGGCGTCGGCGTCGCCAAACAGGACGACGGCGATTGCCATCAACCCGCCCAGTATGGCTGGCAGGTTGGCAAAACAGGTCACCGAAAACACGTCTTTGAATTTTGCGTGCTGGCCAAAGAACCCGTTCAGGGCCAGCAATCCGAATCCAGCCACAATAAGGAGAAAAATGGGGACGCCCACCAACGCGCCGGCCGGCATCGCGACGCGCAGGACGCCCGCGGACCTTTGTGCCATCTGGCTCAACTGTGCCGGGTCCATGTTTGCCGCCCGGCCGCTCTGCTGAATACTCTGCAGGGCGATCTGGCTCGCCCCGATCTTCAGCAACATGGTTTCGACGGTTGCAAATGAGACCAGGACCAGCACAACGAGCGGCGAAAGCCAGTCGGGCTTGCGCGCGATGTCTTCAAACGTCTCTCCGGGTTCAATGAAGACGCCGAGAAGGCGGGAGGGAAACGATCTGGCAGGCGTGCCACCGAGGGCCGCCGTCGAGGAAGTAAGATCGGCCATAAGCTCCTCACTTAATGAGGATCGCATAATAGAGTGACGGACTTCCGTAGCGACGGTCCCGCCAAGCGGGACCGGCCCCTGAAAATTGCCGCCGGGACGGCGGCGCTACAAGCGATCTCGTCACCATATTTTGTAATCCTCAGTAGGGAGTCGAAATGATTGGCCTTATGCCCGTACTCTTACGGGGTCATTAACGCGCAAAATGAAAAAGCCGTGCCGGATTGCGGGCACGGAAACCTCTGTGGCAAAAGTGTCTGTTGCGCGCCGCCTCGGAATCACTCGTGAAGGGCGGCGTCCAGGAACGCGCGGAGCTTCCGGCTGCGTGAAGGATGCCGCAGCTTGCGGAGCGCCTTGGCTTCGATCTGCCGGATGCGCTCGCGCGTAACGGCGAAACTCTGGCCCACCTCTTCGAGAGTGTGCTCACTGCCGTCGTCAAGGCCGAAGCGCATCTTGATCACTTTTTCTTCGCGCGGCGTCAGGGTCTTCAGCACTGACTCGGTCTGTTCTTTCAGGTTGATGTTGATGACCGCCTCGGCGGGAGAAATCACGCCGCGGTCCTCGATAAAATCTCCCAGGTGCGAGTCTTCCTCTTCGCCGATGGGCGTTTCAAGAGAAATCGGCTCCTGGGCGATCTTGAGGACCTTGCGGACCTTCACCACGGGAATATCCATCCGCTTGGCGATCTCTTCCGAGGTCGGCTCGCGCCCGTATTCCTGCACCAATTGGCGCGACGTTCGGATGAGCTTGTTGATGGTTTCGATCATGTGGACGGGGATGCGGATGGTGCGGGCCTGGTCGGCGATGGCGCGGGTGATGGCCTGGCGAATCCACCAGGTGGCGTAAGTCGAAAACTTGTATCCGCGCCGATACTCAAATTTATCGACCGCCTTCATCAGGCCGATATTGCCCTCCTGAATCAGGTCGAGAAATTGCAGGCCGCGGTTGGTGTACTTTTTTGCGATCGATACCACCAGGCGCAGGTTGGCCTCGATCAGCTCGCGCTTGGCAATCTCGGCTTCCTGCTCTCCCGTCAGAATGTTCTGATAGGTCCGGCGCAGTTCCGCGGCGGAAGCCTGATTATCCTTCTCGATTTCATCCAGCCGCGCTTTCACCTGGCGCAGCTCCTTCTTCAGCTCTTTGCCACTGCCAGTTCGGGACGCGTCCAGGCGCTTTTCCAGGCGCAGGGCTTCGCGCTCGATGGGCCGCACTTGGTCGGCAGCCACGCGAATGCATTCGATCAGGCGTTTGCGCTCGGTATGCGTGAATTCAATCGACCGGAACAGCTTGGAGATCATGATCCGGTGGCGGGAAACGGCCAGGTTGTAGCGGCGAAACTCTTTGCCCCGGCGGCTGCGCATGAAGGAGTCCCTTTTTGCCTTCAACTGAATCAGCCGCTTGTTCAGGCGCTCCATCTCATCAATGGTGGAAAGCAGGTCTTTGGCCCGCTCGATGACGCGCTCTTCGGTCAGCTCCTCATCATCAAAGACCACGATTTCCTTGATGGAGCGCCGTTCTTTCTTCAGCTCTTCGCGCAGCGCGAACATTTCCAGGATGACAATGGGAGAGCGCGACAGGGCCTTGAACACCTTCAGTTGCCCGCGCTCGATTCGCTTTGCGATCTCGACTTCGCCTTCGCGCGTCAGCAGCGGGACAGTTCCCATCTCGCGCAGGTACATGCGGACGGGATCGTTGGTCTTATCGAGCGCTCCGGGAGTGAGGTCGAGTTCGACATCTTCGACGGACTCTTCATCTCCCTTTTCAACCAGCAGGTCATCCGATTTGGCCTTGGGAGAATCCAGAACTTCGATGCCCGCGTGGTCGAACATCGATAACAGGTCATCCAGATCTTCGGCGGTGTGCACGTCCGAAGGAAGAAGGTCGTTCACCTCGTCGTAAAGCAGATAGCCTTTTTCTTTACCGAGTGTAATCAGCTTGCCAACCTGGTCGTACTTATCGTCAAATGCCAAAGCTTCGGCCTCCGTTTAGAAGCAATTTCGGGTTTGAGCCAGTAGTTTTCTGAATCGGTAACCTGCCACCAACCTGGACCCTCGCTGCTTCTTTCAACCCTGCATTGCCGCGGAAACCGTGCTTCCAGCGGGCAATCCCGACGCCAATTAGATGTAATACTATACTATTTCGTGGATGTTTTGTTCTCGATTTCCAGGCGTTCCCTGATGCGGGTTAATTCCTTCATCAGCACCACCTTGCTCTGGTTCAGCGCGGCCAGGCGCGCCCAATCCTGCTCCCTTCCGGCGGCGTCAATAACGGGATTCAGGGCGCTCAATTCGCGTTCAATTTTTCGTCGCCGCAGCGCGTCGTAAAATTTCATGGCATCCTCGCGGCCGGGGACCTCGTCCGATGCCAGCATGCACTCGTGAAGCAGGTTTTGGTCTTCAGCGCTCAGGCTTTCCCCGAGAGCATGGATGTCAGCCGCTTCTCCCGAGCTGCGCAACTCCAGGAGTTTCACAAAAACGCCTTCGGCGGCCAGACCGCTCAGGATTCCGTCAGCCACCAAGGCGGGAAGAAGTTCGTCCATCACTTCCCGGTCCTCGAGAAAAGCCCGGAGCAGTTTCCTTTCGGCCTCCGATGCCTTGAACTCGCGGGCCCTTGTTACCCCGTCTGTCCGGCGCTCCACCGCAGCGCGTCTCAGTTCTTCCCGCAGCAGCCGGTCGTCCAGAAGCGCGCGCGCCGCCAGCCGGTCGGTCATCTCCCTGCGCAGGATCGGATTGGGCATGCGGGCGAGATAAGGCAGCACGGCGTTGGCCACCGCAAGTTTGCCCTGCGGGCTGCCCAGCCCGTGCTCGGCGATGGCGCGGTCAGTAACATAGTCGATATAGCCCGGCGCCGCTGCCACGAGGCGCCGATACTCAGCTTCGCCCTGTTTGCGGATAAACGAATCGGGGTCCAGGCGGCCCGGAAGCGCCAGCACTTTCACCTCAAATCCCGCTTCGAGAAGCGCGTTGACGGATCTCTCCGTGGCCGCGACTCCCGCAGAATCGGGATCGTAATTCACCACCACGCGGCGCGAATAGCGCGCCAGCAGCCGGATCTGGGCTTCCGTAAAGCTGGTGCCGCAACTGGCTATCACATTTTCAATTCCACAGGAGTCCACGGCGATGCAATCCATGTAACCTTCCACCAGGATGGCGTAATCCTGTTTTCGGACCGCCTTGCCGCCGCTGTCGAGATGGTAAAGCACGCGGCCCTTGGTATAAATCGGCGTTTCCGGGGAATTCAAATACTTGGGCTGCTCGTCCCCAAGCGCCCGGCCTCCAAAAGCGATCACCTTGCCGCTTTCGTTGGCGATGGGGAAAATGATCCGGCCCCGGAAGCGGTCAAAGCGCCGCCCGCTGGAAGCATCGCGCAGCCCCGTACCGTCTGGTGCGGGGCGCAGCACTGTACCGTCTGGTGCAGCGCGCAGGACCAGTCCGGATTTTTCAACTATCTCATCGTCAAATCCTGAAGCGCTCAAGTGGCGGGTGAGCTCGCGCCCATCGCGCGGGGCATAACCGAGAAGAAAGCGGCCGATCACCTCGTCTTTCAATCCACGGTCCAGCAGATAGGCCCGGGCCGCGCGGCCTTCGCTGGTGCCGGTCAGTTGGGCTGCATAAAATTTTGCCGCTGCTTCATGGACCTTGTAGAGCTCCGTTCGCTCGCGCGACCGGGAGTCATTCCCCTGGCGGCCGGTCTCGACAAGCCTGACACCCACCTTATCGGCCAGGCGCTCCAGGGCTTCAGGGAAGCTCAGGTTTTCAACCTGCATAATAAATTTGAAGACGTCGCCGCCCACCCCGCACCCGAAACAATGGAAAATCTGCTTGGCGGGATGCACGGCAAAGGAGGGCGTTTTTTCCTGGTGAAAGGGGCACAGGCCCATCATGTTCGCGCCGGCCTTCCGAAGCTGAACGTAATCGCCGACTATTTTGACAATGTCGGCGGCTGCGCGAACGTCTTCAACCTGGTTCATGGTCTTTCAGCAATCGCCGACGCCACACCTGGTCTGCCCGATGAGCACGGCGACGTTCCAAAATCGACGGAATCCGTGACGCAAAAAATCGCGGAGAAGCGTTCCCCCTTTACGGAACCACCAGCAGCCCCGGAGAAGATTTCTGGAGTTCGCCGGATTTGAACTGGCTGCGAAGAACATCAAGGTAAGCGCGGCCTTTGGGCCGGCCGTTGTTGCGCGTGGCCCCCAGTTGGGTGAGGAAAATAAGGACATCGCGCACTTCGCTGTCGCGGGGAGTCTCAAAACCTGGGTCGGCGCTCCCCGCCTGTTTGTAGTCTTTGATGGCGCCACGCAACGCTTCATAGAGCCCGCGTTGCAGGAGGTAGTCGGGCGGCTTCTCGTAGTAGATGCCGCTCGAAAGGGTCTGATAGGCCTCGGCAAGCGATTTCAGGCTGGCGATGATGTCGGAGTCGGTGACCGGCGGATTCTCTGCGGCGTACTTGCAGATGGCGTAGGCAAACTCCGTAATCAGCAGTTCGTGCCGGTTGACGGTCGATCTGGAAACCTGAACATCGCTGAAGGGAACCGTCTTCCAGTCAACCTCGCGGCGGCCCAGGTCGTGCTTGCGGCTCTCGACGAGGTAGGAGCAGTCAGAGGGACAGTCAATCGTCACTTCACGCTCAGTGCCACAGCAGACTGCGCAGATGCTCTCCGTCCGCGCCGGGCAGTAGCGTTTTGCTTTTCTCTTCTCACAAATGGGGCAAGCCAAGCGACGGTCCCTGTGCGCAAATTGCCGTCCCGTGGGGCGGCTTCACACATTCTATGCAAAAGCAATCGCCGTGGCAAATTCAAGATGAGCGCCGGAACCAGGGCGCGACACTGATTGAATTCTCAGCTCATTGCAGAGTTGCATTTTGGTCGCGGCACCATCTAAAGTGAAGAGTTACCGTTTTAATCAGATCGCCTCCCTTCTTGCTCTGATGGCCCACCGTCACCGGGCATCAGCATCGCGGATGGGAGGATCGGCAATTGAAATGGCGCAGCTAATCGATTCATCAGACAGGGCCGACGTTGTTATTGTCGGCGGCGGAATTATCGGAAGCGCGGTTGCGCTTCGCCTGGCGAAGACCGGGGCCAGTGTCACTGTCATCGACCGTGGCCAGCCTTGCTCTGAAGCAAGCGGGGCCGCGGCGGGCATGATTGCCCCCCAGGGTGAAGTGATTGAGCCCGAACCGTTCTCGCAATTCTGCCAAGCCAGCCGTGATCTCTACCCGGAGTTCGTTCGGGAGGTGGAGGAACTCAGCGGCGATCGCGTCAACTATCGCCGTGATGGCACCCTGCTGGTGGCCATCGACCAGCATGAGTGCGAAGAGCTTGAACATATCTACAGAACCCAAACCACGCTCGGCCTGCCGCTCGAGCGGCTGTCGAACGACCACGCCCTCGAGCGCTTCTCAGGCCTGTCGCCACACATCAAACTGGCATTGTTCGTTGGGGGCGATCACTGGATTGACAACCAACGGCTGACCCGCGCGGTGATCAAGGCGGGTGAACTTTCCGGCGTCACCTATCATTGGAACTGCGCAGTGACGGGTTTCAATGTCAAGGGCGATCACGTTGAAAGCGTCCGCGCCCTGCCGCAGGGCAATTCCGCGGAAATCGTGTTTTCTGCCGGACAATTTGTGCTTGCGGCCGGCTGCTGGTCCGGAGCGCTGGCAGAAACGCTCGGACTCTGTATCCCCACCATCCCGTGCCAGGGAGAAATGATCGAATTTGAAACGCCCATCGACATTCCGTACGTGGTCCGCGCGGGCATCAATTATGTCGTTCCACGCGGCCCTCATCTTGCCGTAGCGGGCACCACGGCCAAGTGGGGCACATTTGAAAAGGTGGTCACCGCCGGCGGCTTGCATTCCATCATCCAGGGACTCACTCGCATTCTTCCCATCACCAAGGATTTCAGGTTCCGCCGCGCCTGGGCTGGGTTGCGGCCCGACACGAAAGATCATCTTCCTATTCTCGGCTACAGTTCGCTGGGGAACCTGGCCTTCGCGACTGGCCATTTCCGAAACGGCATTTTGCTGGCGCCCATCACGGCCAGGGTGATTGCGGAACTGGTCCTCAACGGCGCGCCGTCTCACTCGCTCGAGAATTACAGTCCAGAGCGCTTCAGCTTTGCCGCGCGGAGTGAAATCGTTTAGGATGGCTACTTCAGACGGCGCTCGATCAAACACCGTGAAATCATGAGTAGTTTTCTCCGCTCCAAGTTGAACTATGTCTGATCTCCGAGTTCGCTTTGCACCATCTCCCACCGGTTACCTGCACGTCGGCGGAGCGCGGACCGCTCTCTACAACTGGCTATTCGCGCGGCGCATGAACGGCGTCCTCATCCTGAGGATTGAGGATACCGACGCCGACCGTTCCAAGCCTGAGCTGACGACGGCGATTCTCGAGAGCCTGGAATGGCTGGGGCTCAATTGGGATGAAGGCCCGTTCCACCAGTCCGATCGGCTTGACCGTTACCGCGCGCTGGCGGCGCAGCTTCAGCAATCGGGCCACGCCTACCCGTGTTTCTGCACGCCGGAAGAGCTCCAGGCCAAGCGCTCCCTGGCCGCCGGAGGCCGCCCCTGGAAGTATGATGGAACGTGCCGGAAGCTTTCCGAGCCAGAGCGGCAAAAGCGCCTTGCCGACGGCGTCCCGCACGTCCTCCGCTTCCGCGTTCCCGAAGCTGGCGAAACTGGATTTGACGATCAGGTCTTTGGCCACGTCACGGTTGAGAACCAGGAGATCGAGGATTTCGTTCTGCTGCGTTCAGACGGGCAGCCCACCTATCATCTGAGCGTTGTGACGGACGATATCGAGATGCGGATCACGCACGTCGTCCGCGGGGCCGATCATCTCTCCAACACTCCCAAGCAGATCCTGGTTTATCGCGCCGTCGGCGCCGGCCTTCCGGCGTTTGCGCACCTGCCATTGATTCTGGGTCCTGACCGCCAGCGGCTTTCCAAGCGCCATGGAGCAACTTCCGTCGGGGCCTATCGCGATCAGGGCATCCTGCCGGAAGCGATGATTAATTTCCTTGCGCTTCTTGGGTGGACGCCGCCCGGAGGCCAGGAAATCCTTTCCCGCGAAGCCATGGTGCGGCAGTTTGAACTTCGAGCGGTCTCAAGGTCCAACGCAGTCTTTGATCCTGAAAAACTCGCCTGGATGAACAGTGAGTATCTCCGTGCCTTGGCCGTGGACCGCCTGGCGCCTCTGGTGCAAGCAGAACTGAAACTATCCGGTATAAATCCCACAATCCCGGCTTCGCCTGTGGCGTTCGAGCAAACGGTCGCTCTGCTGCAGCCGCGCATGCGCACGCTGAAGGACTTTTCCCAGGGCGGGCGCGCATTCTTTACCGAGGAGTTTGATTACGCGCCGGAAGCCCGCAAAAAATTCTGGAAGGACCCTTCCCTCCCCGCTCTTCTTCAAACCCTGGCGGAAAGGCTTGAAAAGCTCGATCCATTCGGTCCGGAAAAGGCTGAACAAGCCCTGCGGGGCCTTGCGGAAGAAACCGGCGCCAAGGCGGGATTGCTGATCAATGCCACTCGTGTTGCGCTCACTGGGCAGGCCGTCGCGCCGGGCTTGTTCGACATTATGAATGTGCTGGGACGGGGAAGAACGGTGGAAAGGCTTCGGCGGTCCGTCAAGACTCTGGGCGAATCGGATACGGGCAACGAATAATGGGGCCGCAGCCGGCCAGCCGGAACGCGCCATCCTCACGACGCCTTCTCAAACCTCTCAATAACCACGATCGCCACCGCGATGACGGTTGCCGTTACTTCCAATATCCGTTTCACCTTCTTAAGCTTTGACATGGCTTCATTCCCCGAGCGGCAGCCAGACGCTGCCAGGCAGAAGCTGGTCCGGCCCCTCAAGTCCTATTATCACCCCTCGGACGCCGCGAGGAAAGACTTCCAGCATTCCCAGGCAACGAGGAAGTGAAAACCGCTTTTTACCTGCGCTGCCAGGATTGAAGAACAGCTTCTTCTCCATCGCCAGAAGACAGGGACGGTGGCTATGGCCGAAAACAACCACCCTGGTCTCGGGATCAAAGCTCTCGAGAAACCCCGCGCGGCGTTCCGGATACTTCTTCTGAAGCGGCGAACCATCCGCCCACTTTTCCAGCTCTTCCTGGGGAATCGAAAGCTGATGTTGGATCTCAACCTGAACGTTGTCGAAACGCAGCTTGAGCGAAGGCGGCAGGTTCAGCTCAGCCCCGTCCACGTTCCCCCGCACGGCCTTTACGCGGGCAATCCGTTGCAAATCGTCCAGCACAGTCTGGGAGCCGACATCGCCGGCATGTAGAATCGAATCCACGCCAGCCAGCAGGCCCGGCAGGCTCGGGTCAAAATAACCATGCGTGTCCGACACCAGCCCAATCTTCCTCACCACTGACCCCGACGCCGCATCATTAACGTTGGGTGGCGGCTCATTTTGATCTTCATTTTGTGGCATGGCGACGAGGAATCCGATTTACCTTTCTCCAGCCCACTCCGCTCAGCTTCGCTGATCGCAGACATTAACCATCAATCTCTGCGCTTGTATCTTGATGCCGGGCCGGTAAAAATCTCTCAGGCCAAGGGCTTGTTCTGGCGGGAAGGCCGATCTGCGCTGAGGCCCGGCGATGTGCCGCGAGCCTGTTGGGCGGGTGGCGCAGATACGTGGTTTGTCGTGTCTGCGTTCCCGCGCAGCGGGACGTTGCTTGCTGGGTTCATGGCAAGCGATCCATAGCCATAATCGATTCGTCCTCGAGAAAATAAAACCTCCAGCTTGACCACGGCCAGCCCCCAGGCTGATCCACCAGCTTTCGGACCACCGGATTGTTGTGCATATAATCCAGCTTCTCCAGCTGTTTCTTCTCAGTCCAGATATTCATGTCGTAAAACCGCCTTTGCCACACGCGGCAGTTCGCCTCATCGTGCACCGTCGAGGGCAGCGAGAAGCGCGCCAGCACCCTGGCGCACCACTGGTAGCTCCGCTCCTGCCGCAAAGTTTTCAGGATCGACCGCGCCGTGCGCCCCTTCAGCCTCTGCATGATTTGAGAAGGATTGGCGGCCCTCGACGGCCACACGAGCAGATGGAAATGCTCAGGCATCAGGACGTAGCCGAGGAGCCGGAATCCCAGTTCGGCGCGCAGTTCCGCCAGCGTAGCGACGAATTCGCGCTTGAAGCACTCGGAATTGAAAACTGGCGTGCGACGATACGTGCTGGTGGTCAGAAAATGTAGATGATTCTCACCGTAGTATCGAGGCGGTTGTGACATCGCGCCATTTTAACCCACTCAGCTTCGCTGATCGCAGATATTAAAAAACCAATATCTGCGCCACCCGCCCGCTACCCGCTGTAGAGCCCCAATTCCTCGCCGCCGTGAGCGATGCTGACGCCCCGGATAGGCCCACCTCCACAAAGGCTTGATTGTGCCTGGTCCTCACCCAGCCATCCCAAGCATGAATGCGTATGCACAGGCGCCGAGTGCGACGAGCCACCACGCGAGCAGAAGGGCCCCGTCGATTACCAGCGACCGCGAGATCCGATCGGACACGGCCCCTGCACGCCGGCCCTTGTGCACCGCCCAAGCAAAGAACCCTGTCGCAGCTACCGTAGAGGCTACAAACCACATTTGCAGGCAAGCGGCGACGAAATTGTCGAGCCCGGCCCTGCGTAGCGCCGAGTCGATTTCCCTTCCGCCAAGCCTGTCCAGGAGTAGGGCCAGCGTGACCAGCAGGAAGTCCACAATGACGATCACCCTTGCGGCCGACCAGCCCGAAGGCCGGAGGCCCCTCGTAACGGCGCGGGTCATTCGGCACCCCCCGCCGAGCAGTGGGTCTGGACCTTGTCAAGCAGGTTGGTCCACGTGGACTCTTCCCCTGCACGAATAGTGGACCCAAGGATGTACTTATTTAGCCAGCTAGTGAAGTTAGCACTTGCGGTGATCGAGAAACTGACCTGTCCGTGGCCAGCGCTTGATGCGATAAAAGCTATGGTTCCATCGAAAACGTGGTGGGCAGGGTCGGTTGTGAAGACCCAGGCATTCGGAATTTGGGCCGTCACTTTCACCCTGAGGTCATTGAGATAAACCGGCCCCGCATCATTGAACATGAAGAGGCCCGCGTAGATATCGTAACTGTTACCCATCCTCAAAGGTTGATCGGGAAACTTAGCTATGAACGGACCCAATGGGTTGCTCGCAAACGCACCAAAGTCATTCTGTACGTCCGACATCAGCTGCGTCGCGCTTTCAGCACAGGGGAAGGTTCTCGACCATGTCTTGGAGATATCTGGGGGAGATGAACTTCTCGCGGGTGGATCCCCGCCGCTGGTTTGCTGCCCGCCGGGCAAACTCCCCAACGAATCCTGGTCGCAGACGATCTTCCAGGTGCCCTCTCCATACCAGCCGTCAAGTTCCTTGTGGCAGCCTTGCGGGATTGAGCTTTGATACAGCCCGAGCGGGTCGGTCATCGTAGTTGGGTTATTCGTGACGTAGGCGTAGCGGTTGAGCGATTGGGGATTGGTCACGTCCCCGCCCAGAGCGTCGGGCGTCATCCAGCGACCGAGGGCGGCGCTGAGTTCGCGGGTGGCCGAAGGGACCAAGGGGTCGTTGACTTGCCAATCCAGCCCCATCACCACCTCCGACTGCCGCACGCCCTGCTCCTGGAACACCCCGCCCCACGGATAATGTGTCACGTCCCACTGCACGCCTCCGGCCGGGTCGGTTTCCATGGTGGTGGAACCCACGGCGTCCGAGTGGTCGATGTAGGCGCTCGCCCCGCCCATGTTCAGCCGCTGCCCCGCGATCTGCGACCAGTAGACGTTCCACCCTACCCAGCCCTGGCTCGGCCACTGGGCGAAGGTGCCCGTCCGTTGGCCGAAAAGGTCGATCGGATACGTCAGCGTCATGGGGTCGGTGCCCTGGTAATCCTGCACCCGCTGCCCCAGCGCATTATACGTGGGGTATTGCCACTGCCCCGTCGAGTAGGAATGCTTCACTCGCCCTTCGGCGTCGTACTCGTAGGTGGACCATATGTCGTTCAACTGGTTGCCGGCCGCGTCGTAACTGACGGCAGTGCTTCCGATGCTCGTCAGCCGGTTGGTGCTTGAATTATAGCTCATCGCTGGGCACAAACCACCCCCCGAGCCCGGAACACACGTTCCGTTGCCGTACTGGTCGTAGCTGTACATCAGATCGTAGGCCGGACTCCCCGAAGCAACCGCATGCGTCAGCCGATTCACGGCATCGTAACAATACGTGAAGGTGTGGCTGTATCCCGAATTCACATGGTCCGTGTAGGTTTCACCCGTAATGCTGCCGTTGTCACCCGCGCCTTGCGGTATCGTGCAGGGCGGGTTGGAGTTTCCCGCGTAGCTGTACGTCAGAGAGTAATCGGCTGAGAGGTTGCTCGAATTGCCCAGTTCCGGGTTTGAGCTTTGCCGGGATGTATCACGCTTGACACCCGGAGCAAGCGGACAGCAATATGGTGTTTTCCCACAGCCGTGGGGTCCCCGCGCGGGCAATGAGCTTCGCTGCTTTGGAATTTTGCGGTCCCCTCGACAAGCGGCCAAGGCCCTAATCGCGCGGCGCAAAGGCAGGCGGATGCTACATAACTTCGTCTATCGCAATGACCAGTTGGTTCCGGTGCAGGAAGTTCGGCTTTCCCCCGGCCAGGCAGGACTCTTGAACGGTTGGGGCGTATTTACCACGATTCGAATCTATCAGGGCCGGCCATTCGCCTTTGACCGCCACTGGAACCGCCTGGCAGCGGACGCAACACGGTTGAAAATCCCTCTGGAATGGCAGCCCGGCGCCGTGCTCGAACATCTTCGCCGATTGGTTGAGGCGAATCACGTTGAGGACGGCTGCGGCCGGATCTATTTTGTCTACAACAAGTCCGGCGCCTGGATCAGCGACGAAACCATGCCGGAGGTTGACCTGATTTTATACACAGCCGACCTGCCCAAACGCAAGGGCCCTGTGCGCCTGGCAATGCAATCTTACGGCCGATATGCCGCGAGCCCGCTTGCCGGGGTCAAAGTGACTGCCTGGCTGCAGAATGTCTGGATGCTTGATCAGGCTCTCGAGCGAGGCTTTGATGAAGTCGTCCTGTTGAACGAACATAACGAAGTCAGCGAATGCACTGCCGCAAATATTTTCTGCGTGCGTAGCGGCGAGATCACCACTCCGCCGCTTTCCGCCGGGTGCCTTCCGGGTGTCACGCGGGCGGTGCTGATCGAGCTGGGAGAAAAGACCGGCCTGAGCATCGAGGAGGCGGAACTGGAATCCGACGACCTGTTCGGCGCTGACGAAGTCTTCATCGCCTCAACCACACGCGAAGTCCAGCCAGTTTCCCAGATTGAAGATCGAACTATCGCAGAGGTAAACGGGCCTTTTACACGGTTCCTGGCGGAAACTTTTTCGCAATACGTTGCGGAATCCCTCCGGAAATAAGAATTTGTACGCGCTGACAGTGACCGCATGAGGTGGACGACTGGAGATCGACGGGCCGGATTTATCCCCGCCATTCGGGAGAGGTCTGGCCGTGGGTTTCGTCCATCGGCGGCTGGTTTCTTGGCAACCCTGAACCGGCACAATCAGCCTGCCGTGGCTGCAACTTAAATGCGCGGGTAATCGTCTGCCGTCGAAGGCCGGCTCGATCCGAGCCTCGGAGGCTTGAAATATTGCTTGCGGGCCTCCCGCCAATCAACCATGCTCAGACCAGCGGGATCATAGAGAATCCTTCCCGCCCGCACCGTCATTCGAGCATCCAGTTTCACATGGCCGTTTAGCCGGGCATTCCCGTTGTCCGCATAGCTGTATTCGCCTTCAAGTTTCTCGAGGACGGCGATATCAGCCTCCTGACCTACTGACAGTGTGCCGAGATCGGGACGGTTGATCTCCCGGGCCGGATTCAGCGTCGAGCGCCGGACCACGTCTGCCAGAGGCACGCCCATAGCCAGAAATTTCGACATGACGTTCGTCATGCTCTGCGCCGGCCCGATCATGCTCCTTGAGTGCAGGTCCGTGGAAATCGAGTCCGGCAGAAATCCCTGTTCCACCGCCGGTACCGCGTTCCGGAACCAGAAACTCCCCGCGCCGTGCCCAACGTCGAAAATCACTCCGCGCTTTTTCGCCTTCCACATGATCGGGTTGATGCGTCCGTTTGGAAGGATGATGGGAAACTGCTGGGCAAACACGTGCGTGTGGATGTCGCCGGGCCGCATCTTTTTCAAGATAAGCTCTGCATAGGAGCGTCTTGGCGGCCGCGGCCAGAAGTCTACCATCATCGGGACTTTCGCAAGGCGTCCGCATTCGAGCGCGCGATCGACTGCCCCCCAGGGCGGGTGCCCGGCATCCCAGGGCTTCGTGGTCCAGTAGTGCGCCGTCTTCACTCCCACGATCACGTCGCGATGCTTTTGGATAACCTCCGCGCACACTTGCGGGTCCATCTGATCGACCTGCTGCTCCAGCCCGCCGTTCATCCCGTTGGCAGCAATATTCAGGAAAGCCAGCACGCGGATCTGCGCCCGGTCCATTACCATCTGCTTTTCGCGAAGAAATGTTTCAGCGCCGGCGCTTCCGGTGTCCACTACGCTGGTGACTCCTGAAGTCAACATGAGGTCAGCCGGCACGCCAAAAGGCGGGATGTGAGACGGGGCATTCGACGAATACCAGTTGTCTGGCGCTCCGCCGTAACCAATATGGACGTGGATATCCACCAACCCGGGCGTTACATAAAGCCCGTGGACATTCACCACCTTTCCCGCCCGGCTGGGCGCGATGTCAGGCTCGACTGCGGTGATTTTCCCGATCCCGACGGCTATATCCATCTTGCGGTCAATGCGGTTAGCGGGATCAATGACGTGTCCGCCTTTCAGCAGCAGGTCATACTGCGGCGATCGAGTGTTTCCGAGCAAATTAACGCCGGACGATTTCGTCACACTGACCTCCGATTAAACTCTTCAGATCTAAGTACAATCCGGTTTGCCAAGACGAAAGGAGCGCTTTGCCACCTGCGATCGATTGCTCCATTTTGGTACACTCTGCGAAGGCCACAAGCTTCCTTAGCTGATAGCTTAGAAACAAACAATCGGACGAGCCTGAATTGCTCTCATCAGGTAATTTTTGCACAGGTTGAGACATATCGAGACATATTTTTCAACAGCTTAGAGATTGGTGGGTAACTTGCCAGTACTGTTATACGAAGAATATATATCCCCTCGGGGCAAGCGGGGGATATAGGTTCTCCTGTATCGCTTTTGGCTTTCGCGCCCCCGGGTTGTGAGCAGCACCAGCACCTTTGCTGCCTCAGGTTGATCATTGCAGGGTCGATTGGAGAGTAGCATGAGCAGCACCTTTTCTGTCATTGGGGATCTTTACGGAGTGGAAAGCGCCCACCGGCCCGTCCGCCAGGGTGGATTAGGGCTGATTGCCGTGATGCTTCTGGGCGGCATCTTTCTTTACGAATCGATCCACCCGGTCATGCGCCTTCGAAGTGAACCTCCTTCCTTAAATGCAACCGCGTCATGGAAGGACAACCAAAGTACCGTCGCGCGATCTTACTGGAATCGGGCCGCAGACTTCGTGTCAAAGAACTACGCTTACGGGGAGTTCCTTCCTAGCAGGCCCCCGGAAGATTTTACGATGGCCATGGGCGGAGATTACATCACCAGTTCTATCTATTGGCAAAGGGTTCGCTCTCTGTGGAGCCAGCCAGAAAATTGGGTCCAGTCGTACCAATTGGATACGGGCTGGATCTACAGCGCGCTAGGTTCCGTGCGCCAGGTTGCAAAGAATTATTTCAATGGCTAGCCCGAGTTATCCGAACTTGGCTCAGTTGACCACCTCCCCGCCCAGGATGTTTGTCCGGACTCTGGCGCAATTGGACAAACATTCTCAGGCGGGCGGCGATTCCGGAGTAATTCGTCCCAGAAGCTCGACCCGCTTGTAATTCCAGTCAGCCTAACTGCCGGGAAGGTTAACTTCAACTGATACTTTAGATCAAGCCTCGCTTCACTCTGACACCGAACAACTGATTTCTCTATGCGAACGAATAGAAGCGCGACTGCCTGCTGCGTGCGTGTTTGGAACCACCAAGCTGTCCGGTGTCCCTGGAGTTGGAATGGCGCGCCTGGAGGGGCTCGAACCCCCGACCTACAGATTCGAAGTCTGCCGCTCTATCCAACTGAGCTACAGGCGCGAGAATTCAACTCTATCAGCTAGGAGCCATTCCTTGCAACCGAGGCCGGGACGGCCCCGTGCAGCCCTCGCTCAGTTTTCTGCAGACACTCGCAGGGAGGCCGATTCGAGACCAGGCGAAGCGGCGTGGATAACAACTTCCCCTGTTTCACCAGTGTTCTGAAGATTGATGGCAGCGATTCCCGAGATCGCATCGATTTCCGATGTGCCGCCGAGCAGGCGTCCAGGGCCGGTTGCGGAAAACGCGATCCAGTTCTGGGCTGTTGGAACAACCGTCCCGGCGGAGTCAACCACATCAGCTTCGACGAAAATCACGTCGGCTCCATCGGCCATCAGCGATTCCTTGTCCGGCTTTAGCACGATGCTTCTTGCCTGCCCCGCGGTACGAATCTGATGCCTGACCGTCGTATTCCCTTTTTTTCCCATCGCCAACAGCACTCCTGGCTGGTAAATAACGTCATCCCACACGAAGGGCGGATGCTTGAGATGCGCGCCCGGAAAGCGCTCCTGTGTAAACTGTCCGCTCAATTCCTCCGTGTCCCGAAATTGGTTTACCAGGGTTCGAAAATCCTGCCAGACACGTTCTTGCGAGGCGGGTTTACGAACGCTCAGGCTTTTCCCGTTAAGAAAAAGTTCCACCGTATCGCAATTGCTATAAATCCTCACAATGCGGATTCGGCCCGCGTACTCTGGCCAGGTCCAATGGCCTGCGATGTGGACCATAGGCGTCTCCGTCCACTCGGCCTGAAACAGAAAATAAGCCTCCTTCGGCAGGCGCCACATGTCAGCAACTCCGAAGTAATCATTAAACGGCCAGCGGAGAGTTATGCGGCCGTCCCGGGACTCCCAAAGCGTACGCGTCGCGGTCCCGTTGGCCTCGCCGGTGTCGAACATGCACCATTTAGCGGTACCCAGCCAGGGCAGCGCGTTCCACTGCATCAAGTACCCTTCGCAGGCCAACGCCGCTTCACTATCCGCAAAAACAACGCTGCGCCCTTTCCGAACCAGCGCCGGACCCTCACGCCCGCGTTCGCAGTGAAACGATCCCCACTCGTTCCAGATGTATTTCTTCTCAGGATGCTCCTTATGCGCCTGCACCAGGTCCTCGATCGTTGTGGCGTCGATGATGTCGGTTACGTGCGCGCATCGCCCGGCCGTCCAGCGTGCGGGGTCAAGCGAATGCGTGTAGTCCGAGAGTTCCATAAAGTCCTGCGGGTATTGGTAACTGCTCAGGTCATCGGCAAAGCCCCAGATGACGATGGAAGGATGATTGCGGTCGCGCTCCACCATTTCTTTCAATTGGTGTTTGATGTTCGACATCAGACCGCGCGGGAAGCGGGTCGCGTAAATGTTTTCTTCTTCATCCAGAGGCGCGTGGTACATGTGGATTTTGATGTTCGGCACCTCTTCCCAGACGAGGATTCCCAGCCGGTCACACGCGTCGATCACCGCCGGGTCCTGGGGATAATGTGAGGTGCGGACAAAGTTCACGCCCATCTCCTTCATCAGGCGCACGTCTTTGACGCCGATCGCTTCTGGAACGGCATCCCCGAGAAAGCCGTAGTCCTGGCGACGGTCCACGCCACGCAGAACAATCGGTTTGCCGTTGAGCGTGAATCCGTTGGCTGCGTCATGATCCATGAAACGAATGCCGAACGGCGTTTGGTAGCGGTCAGTGATTCTTCCGCCTTCGGAAACGGTGCTCACCAACTCATAAAGGTGCGGGTCATCGGGCGACCAGAGACGCGCGTTGGTCACTGGGATGGTCTGGTCGATTTCCTTCACGGCGTTGGGGCCAACATTTTCGTTGATATCGGGCCCGGCTATTTCCCTGCCCTCGGCGTCAAGGATAAGGCTTTTAAGGTTGAAGCTTCGCGTTTGGGAGCTCTGATTCTCGACCCAGCTTCGAATTCGAAGCGTCGTTTTGTCTGCTGATTGCCCGGCAGCAACCCAGGTCCCGTTGCGCTGCACGTGAAGGGGATGTATGACGACCAATGAAACTGTCCGGTAAATGCCGCCATACCCGGGAACGTTCGTCTCATTTGCCGGAGCAATATTCGGGTCCAGCACATCATTCACCCGCACGGCAAGCAGGCTCTTTCCGCCAAATTCCAGATGGTCCGTCAAGTCAAACCCGAATCCCGTGAAACCTCCCACGTGTCGGCCCAGATGATGGCCGTTGAGGTAAACGTCCGCCACCTGAAATACTGCCTTGAATTCAATCCACACACGGCGGCCTCGCCATCCCGCCGGAATCTCGATTTCGCGGCGATACCAGCCCAGCCCGCGAAAATGGTCCGAGGTGCAAAATGGGTTGTCGGGACCAACGTCCCAGGTGTGCGGGACCACCACCGTTTCCCACGCACCGTCAGAATAATCGGGCCGTTCCGCGCCGACGAATTCCGGTTCTGTCCCCGAGCCGGGCGATCCCTGCCTTTTGAATCTCCAGCCGGCGTTCAGTGATTGTGTGATGCGGGGCCCGGCATTGGGCGCTCCAACGGCCAATTTATTCTCGCCCGCCTCGCCGCCGCTCGGGGGCAACCCTTTCATTCCCGTGACGGCAACTCCCGCCACCGTGGATGCCATAAACTGCCTTCGTGAAATTCGCTTCCTGGCCATTGTGTCATCCCCCTTACGACATCATCATGAATGGAGACCAAAAACCCGCTCCGCATAGATCCGGCTCAGGCGCAAATCCTCTTCGAGCGGCCGAGTAACTACGGTCTCTCTTCGATAGGCGAGTTCGACCACCAGTAGCGGCTTCAGGTTGATCTTCCTGATGTACGAAGCGATTTGGGAATAATCAATGTCGCCGGTGGTAAAAGATTCCAGCCACAACTTATTGCGGGAATTCCTGAGATGCAGGCTGGCGACGCGGTGTCCGGCTTCTCGCAACAGTTCCATGGGGTCCTGGCCGCCCTGGTAAACCCAGTCGATGTCCAGACAAACCCAGACATATTTGGGATCGGTGTGACGAAGGTTGTATCGCCACTCGCGCGCGTTGTCGGCCATCTGCGGAGCGTGTGCGTGGGTCCAGAACTGAAAGCCACGCTTCGCCAGTTCGCGTCCCATCAGGTCAAGCATCTTCACCTGGACTGCAAGTTCGTCATCGGTCTTTGGAACGTCGTGCGGCTTGGGGTCCGGATTGTTGATCACGGCGCGGCACCCCAGGTTCCTGCAAAGGGCCGCAATCTCGAGCGCCTGGCCGATGGTGCGCTCAGCCAGAGTGCGCTGGTGCATCGGCCCGCCAACATAGACCGATGGCATGCGCAGGTTGTTCACGCCCACCAGTTCCAGCACCCGGCTGCGAAGTTCCGGGGTCAGGAAGCCCTGGTTCAATTCAATATTGCGGAACCCGGCATTGCGGGCCATGGGAAAGATTTCGTCGAGAACGTCCCCAAGCTCCTTGTGCTGCCGCTCCGCGTACTGCTGAAAAATGTAGCCCTCGACCGATAGCCTGCTGGCCTGATAACGCTTTGCGGCCACGCTCAGCAGGGCCGCCGGTCCCATCAACAAGAGCTCGCGACGTCTCATGGCTGTCCTTTCTTGAGGAGCGGAGCTGCGATGTCTATCGCTCCCCCATGCTCCGGCTTTCCCATCGCTCCCCGCACCGCAGAACGTGGTATGGCTGGCCAATCGCCTCTGCGGCTTCGACAAACTCACGCGGGTCAGCGGTGTTAAATGTGAACATCTCGTAGTGGCAGGGAATGACAAGCCGCGCGCCGATGGCCTTCCCGAGTGCGGCGGCCTCACGGGCATTCAGGTTGCCGGCCACTCGCCGCTCGGGAGCGCGGCCATTAATGGGCAGAAGGGCCACGTTGACCGCAAACTTCCGCAGCCGCTCCGCCATGCCGTCATAGAGAAGCGTGTCGCCGCTGTGGTAAACAGTCCACGGACCGAACTGCACAACGTAACCAACATATCCCGGGCCCACCTCTTCGTGCGCAGCAGGAATTGCCGTCAGCCTGAATTCTCCAGCCACGGCAGACTCTCCGTCTCGCGCGCCCATCGGCAACTGTGGATCAATGCCCAAACGCTCGGACACAACGTGGCGATTTGCTTCCGGCACAACGATTTTTAAGCTTGGATTCACCCGCAGCAGCGGGCGCAAAGTTTCACCGTCCAGATGGTCTGTATGGTTGTGGCTCGATGTGACCACATCAATAAAGTCGAGGGCCGAAGGATCCACAACCCGCTCGGTCATTCGGATGTGCGGCTTATCGGTTTCTGCGTACTTCCTGGTCAATGAGTCGGACAGGTAAGGATCGAGCAGCAAATGGCTGCCGCGCCATTGAACCAGGAACCCGCTCTGCCCCAGCCACCACAAACGAAAGTGGCCGTCGTCCAGGTCCGCGGCACGAACGTCGGCCAGGAATTCTTCATCCTGCAAGACCGGCCGGATCATTCGATGCCCAGTTCTTTGCGGACGATTTTCACGCCCTCCACCAGCGCCTTTAGTTTTCGCTTCGATGCCCAGCGCGCCGTCTGGCTGAGCCCGCAATCAGGAGCCAGCGAAAGCCGCTCGGCAGGCGCGAACCGCAGGCAGCCACGGACGCGCGCGGCCACATCATCTGGCGTCTCGATGTAATAACTCTTCACGTCGATCACGCCAACAGCCACGTCCATGCGCTCAGCCACGGGCTTGATCAGGTCCAGTTCGGCAAACTCGCGGCTGGCCATTTCAAAATGCATTTCGTCCACCGGCAGGTCGAGAAACGCGGGAAACATGGGCGCATAACGTCGCGGCGCCACCGCCCGGCCCTTGTAATTGCCAAAGCACAAGTGCGTGGAAAGGCAGCAGCGCCCCCGAACGCCTTCCGTAGTGCGCCGAAAGATATCGACGAACCTTCGAGGATCTTCACGATGCGCATAACAGCTCATGGAAGGTTCATCAACGCAGATTTCCTGGCAGCCAGCCTGCACCAATGACTCGAGTTCGCGCCGCACGATGGGAACCAGCGCTTCGGTAAGCGCGTAACGGTCTCGATAGGATTCGTTTGGAACCAACCGGCCGCTCAGCGTAAAGGGGCCCGGCACGCTGCTCTTAAGGGCCGCGCCCGCTGGGGCGATGCGCTTCAGGCGTTCGAAATCGCAGACCGTCCCAAGGCCTTTCGGGGCTTCGATCTTGCCCGTCACCTTGTGCTTGCCCCGCTGGTCGTGCCCTGGCGGACCCAACCGGCGCGCCGGCTCGGGTTCCGCGGCAATCCCGGAGAGGAAACCGTAGAACGAGAGATTGAAATCGAGCCTCGTCTGCTCGCCATCGGTAATCACATCCAGGCCAGCATCGAGCTGGTCCTTCACCGCCGCGCCAACAGCGTCATCCAGCATCTCCTCCAGATCGGCGGGACCGAATTGATCGAGATGAGTGGAAGCGAACTCCAGCCAGCCAGGAAAGGGATAGCTTCCGATCACGGTGGTTCGAAGTGGGCGCTGCTTCATAGCTCAGCCTGTAATTGACCATCCTCCGTCAATGGCCACCACCTGCCCCGTCACGTGCCGCGAACGTTCGCTCAGCAGAAATAGCGCGGTTTCTGCCACATCCGCGGCTTCAAGAAAGCCCCCGCTCAACGGCTGCTTTTGCCGGATAAACTCCACGATTTCCGGATCGGCTTGCGCGCGGGCGCTCATGGGAGTCTCCACCAGAGCGGGAGCGATCACGTTCACCCGGATGCCGTGTGCAGCATAGTGCGCCGCCATGGCCCGGCTCATAGAAATGATGGCGCCTTTGCTCGCTGCATAGGCGTGGGTCGAAAAGTGACACGGCTCAGGAGAAAATGCCAGCACGCTGGCCATGTTCAGAATCGTTCCGCGACGGCCCATTGCGAGCCAGTGGCGCACCGCCGCGCGGCACATCAGGAAAGTTGGCCTGGCATTCGCCTCCAGTGTCTTGTCCCAGCCTTCCACCGAGCATTCGTGGACAGGCCCGTCTCCAAACTGCCGCCCGCTTACTCCTGCCACATTGAAAACCGCATCGACGCGACCAAAATGTTTCATGCAACCGGAAATGGCGCCTTCCGCCGCTGAAGCTTCCCGCAAATCGCCGGCGAAATAGCCGGAGCCAGCGATCCTGGCGCTCAACTCGCGGCATTGTGATTCATCCCTGCCGGCGATGAAGACCTTGTAATTTCCCCGCCCCGCCAGCAACGCGGTGGCCTCGGCAATTCCGCTTGAACCGGTAATCAGCAGAACGTGGTCCATACACACCGGCGGTCAGGACTTGACTCGCACCCATCGCGAAGAGCGCATCGACTGGTAACCCGCCTCAAGAACACAATTGACAATGTATCCGTCATGGTAAGTTTCGCGGGGTATCGCCCGCTTTGCGGCGCACTCGACAAAGTGCTTCATCTCGGATTGATATCCGTAGGCGAAAGCCTCCTCAGGCAGCGGCCGGGTCCAGCCAAAATCAATCTCCGCCTTCTCGACAACATAGCCGGCCGACCGGGTGGAAAAACTCGTGATCGGAGTGCCGCGAGTGACGTCAGTAAAAATCGAGCCTTCGGAACCGTGGACCTCGTTGCGCAGGTCCAGACCGCCTTTGGTGGTCCAGGACAATTCGCAGTGGCCAATACCGCCGCTCTTGAATTTGAGCACCAGCAGAGCGTTGTCTTCGCCCTCGGTCTTTTTGTGATGGACCAGCCGGGAGCCCCAGGCCATCACTTCAACAATCGGATCGTCCTTGCCAAAGAAGTATCGCGCAGCCGCAATGCAATGGCAGCCGAGATCATTCATGGCGCCGCCGCCCGTCTTTTCAATGTCCCAGAAATGAGGGCTGTGCGGACCGCCGTGCGATTCCCTGGAACGGACCCACAGCACCCGGCCAATTCCGCCCTGCTGGATGGTCTCCCAGGCGCGCACAACACAAGGAGCAAAGACTTCCGTTTCCGCATAGCCGTGCATTGCGCCCGATTGTTTTGCCGCGTCTAGCATTGCCTTAGCCTCGCGGCGGTTCCGGCCCAGGGGCTTGGTGCAAACCTGGTTCCTGGCGGCGCGTGACAGAGCAAGCGAAACTGGCAGGTGGGCTTCGTTCGGCAGCGCAATCACATAAAGGTCAATGTCGGGCCGGGCAATCAGCGAATCGAGGTTGGTAGTGGGCTCAGGGACCGCCCATCGCCGGGCGAACTCTTTTGCCCGGGCGCGGCTCCGCGAAAAATTCGCCACGACGCGCTGCCCGTTGACATTGGCCAGCCCTTGCAAATAAAACTCCGCGACGAAGCCCGAGCCGAGCATGGCGATCCGGACATTATTCATAGAGGTGGCGAAGGCTCCTTCGATAGGCTTCGTAAAACCGCTCCAACTGCTCCTCGGCGCTGGTGTTTCCAACGAACTGGTGACTGGGCAGCAGCTCCGGCTTGATTCCGCGGGCCAGCAGACGCTCGGCCACCTCGCAACGCAGCATATTCATGATGGCCGCCCCCGTCACCGTTGAAGCGGGTCCGGTGCGCCACTCGAGACCGGGCAACTCCACCACGCAATCACCCGGTGGGCAATGATTATCAATGACGACATCTGCAAAATCGATGAGCTTTTTGCCCGACGAATGGGCAGGAAGCGACTGGTCCGAATGGGCGCGGGAAACAATGGCGATGACGGGCAATCCACGCCTCTTGGCGCCCGCAGCCATCTCCACCACGACGGGACGGATGCCGCTGGTTGAGATGATGATAAAGGCATCGTGCGGACCGAAGCGAAATCCGCGGAGGATTTGTTCGGCGTACCCTTCGTATTTCTCCAGAAAAAGCGGGGCCCGCAGACCGTTGACGCCCACTATCGCGGCGTGGTTTGAAAGAGACTGTTCAACCAGTGCGACAAAACCCGGAAAACCTCCCTGGCGCGGCGTCATTTCTTCGCACATCATGCGCGAGTGGCCGTTGCCAAACAGGAAAACCAACCCTCCCTGAGCAATGGACGAGGCGCAGATTTCGGCGGCCTGCTGGATGGCGGGCAGCTCCTTTTCTCGAAGCTCCTTGAGGAGCTGGAAGGTCCTTTCGAAGTATTGTTCCGCAGCACTCATATGACCCTGCACATCGCGTATATCAAATTAACTTGAACCAGGTCAACCCTTAACGCCGTGCCCAGCTTGAATACCTGCATTGCACCCCGAGTGGCTGTGTCCCCGCAATCAGGGTAATACACTGTTGACAACCCGCCGCCATTCGACTATGACAGTACCACCATGGAGACGGACCAGAAAAGTTCCTCCAACTTGATTGTTCTTGGCCTGGATATCGGCGGAACCGAAATCAAAGCTGCCCTGGTCAACGGCAAAGGCAGTATCATAACATCCCACCGGGCGCCTACACCCAGGACAATGGGAGATTTTGAGGGAGCAATGAAGGAGCTCGCGGGGAGCCTCCGCATTGGTGAGGTAAAGATTCAGGGTGTGGGCATCGGATGCAAAGGCATTATTGATCCGCACTCGACGAGAGTGATAGCGCTGCCGGGCGAGCTGAATTATCTGGAAGGCCGCTGCTTGAGCGAAATGATCTCGCCTTTTGTTCCGGCTGGGTGCCCGGTCGCCGCCGATAATGATGCTCGCGTAGCGTTTGTGGGAGAACACATCTGGGGAGCAGCTCGGGGCCGGCGAAATGCCATCATGCTGACGCTTGGCACCGGCGTTGGGGGTGCAATCCTGGCGGACGGCAAGATTATTCGCGGGGCCGGCGGAGTGGCCGGTCACCTTGGGCACCTCACTGTTGATCCTAACGGCGGCCTCTGCATCTGTGGGAACCGCGGATGCCTGGAAACTTTCTTTTCCGCGCGCGCCATCGAGGCGGAGGTCTTTGCAGCCATGCATCGCGGGGTCAAAACGCAACTTCTTGAGACGGGTTCGCGGCCTCCGTCTTGCAATGACATCTTTGAATTTGCCCAAAAGGGCGATGAAGTTGCTCGAATTGCAGTCGAGAGGGCCACCTTTATTCTCGGAAGCGCCATCGCGGGCTTGATTCACGTGCTCGATCCCGAAGTCGTCATACTGGGCGGACAAATCACCCAGGCTGGTGATTTTCTGTTGGGTCCGATTCAGAAGGAAATCGATTGGCGTACCCGCTATCTGCTTTGCCGGAAGGTACCGGTTGTCAAAGCACAAATCGCGGAACCCTCCGGTGTTGTGGGCGCCGCCGCGCTGGCGATCGAAGCAGCCATAGAGGCAGACGGCGTTGCAGCCAGCTAAAAGGGTTTCGGCATGGCTCCAATTTTGGAGCCATTCGTTTTGGGAGGAGGTTGAGCAGGATGGAGAGGAAACTGGTGATACTGACTTTACTATTGAGTTGCCTCTTCTTCGCGCCAGCGCCACTTCGCCCCGCGGAAGGCTACTTTCGCGTCGAACAACGCTCGGGCGTATGGTGGTTTGTCGCCCCCTCGGGCAGTCTCGCGCTTTCCATCGGGGTCAACAACATATCCTACCGCGGCGATGTCATCCACGGGACCACACAACATCCCTACTTCGAAAATATTTCGACGATTTATCCCGACAAGAATGCCTGGATCCAGGCTGAGACGAAGCGTTTAAGTCTTTGGGCGTTCAACAGCATTGGATCGTGGTCGGATCCCGCCCTGTGGGGCCGCACGATGCCATACGCGGTGATTCTCGACATCGCCACCAGCTCCGGCGCCGACTGGCTCAAAGGAGTTCCCGTGGACGTGTATAGCCCGCGCTTCGAAGCCACGGCACAGAAGATTGCGAAGGAAGAGTGCGGACCACGAGCGCAGGACCCTGAATTGATCGGCTACTTCAGCGACAACGAACTGCGCTGGGGGCCCGATTGGCGCGGTAAGCAGAACATGCTGGCAATGTATCTGAATTTGCCGTCAGACGCTCCTGGCAGGCAACACGCAATTGACTTCCTGAAGCAAAGGTATTCCGGCCAGATCCAGAAGCTCAATCAGGCATGGGGTGTCCACGCAAAAAGTTTTGCAGATGTTCCTGCTGAAGCTGGAACAAAGGCGTTCGAGGCCGACAACTCGGAATTCCTGGGCATGGTCGCCCGGCGGTACTTTCAGGTCTGCGCCGGCGCAATCCACGAAGCCGACCCCAACCATCTTTATCTCGGCGCCAAGTTTGCAGGGACCCCGCCTGATCCGGTGCTGCGCGCTTCGGACCATACCGACGTGGTGTCAGTGGACGTTTACCGGTTCGATCCACGCCCGACTGTCAGGCACATCTACAGGTTGACGCGTCGCCCCGTCCTGGTGGCGGAATTCGCCTTCCGAGCCGAGGACTCCGGCCTCCCCAATACGCAGGGCGCCGGACCCAAGGTGCCAAACCAGGCAGCGCGCTCCCGCGCTTACACGAACTACGTGAAATGGCTGGAAAGTCTGCCTGAAGCTGTTGGTTATCACTGGTTCGAATGGTGTGATGAACCCCATGAGGGCCGCTTCGACGGCGAAAACTCGAACTATGGGCTCGTCAACATCCACGACCAGCCCTACACGCAATTTGTAAAGGCGGTGACGCGAGCCAACCGCGAAGCGGTCGCGGTCCACCAACGCCTGAGGTAGCTTCAATTCCTGAGATCATGCCGCCAAGCACACGCTTGTCTGCCTTTTCGGGTCAACAAGACCTGACAGCTATGGCGGCCGAACCGCCCTGAAGGATCTCGGCCATTCTCCCCGCTCGACAAGGATCTTTGGTCGGCCTCTCCAATAAACGGACAACGCCCAGGCTAAGCCACTGGGCGGACGGGTATCGCGGAATCGGCCAGATTCCAGGGACAACCGGCTCTCAGTTATTTCTTCTTTTTAGCAGGAACAACGGCATCTTTAAATGCCTTGGCAAGGCGGAATTTTACAACGGTCCGGGCCGGAATCTTGATTTCCGCGCCCGTCTGAGGATTGCGGCCTTTCCGGGCCTTACGGTGGGCCTTCACGGCTTTTCCAAAGCCGGGAACTACAAACTGTCCGGTGTTCCTGGTCTCTTTTTCTGCCAGTGCCGCCAGTTCTTCTAAAAGTGCGGCCGCCTGCCTTTTTTGCAACCCATTCTTATCCGCCAGGTGAGCCACAATCTGCGATTTCGTCATCATCTTCGTTATCTCCTCTGCTGGTTGGTCCTCAACTCACATTGAGTCCGAATTTTGCCGAATTTATATAGATCGCGCTTCTCTGTCAAGTTCACAAAAACGTATGACACTCACGGTCAAGGCAGGCTTGTGACCGCCAATCTCGGGACCCTCCTGCATTCGCGTTCCCGGTTGGCGCAGATAGATTACCAGTATTTCCCGGTGGCGCGCAATGCCGTTTGTTTTTGGGGAGCCGGATTCAGGTGAATACCATCCGTGGCGTTCTTTTTTGTGGTCCCGCCAAATGCGCCATCCCTCAAAATGATCTGCTGCTTCGAAAGAGCTGGAACACGTTCTCCCGGGACGACAATGCCGACCAGATTGAGTGGGTCGGATGCGGAAAGGAATACGATTTCACCTGAAGGAAGGGTTTTGCGCATCGCGCGGAGCGACTCCACGGCTATGGGCAGACCGAATTGTTCGCCAAGGAAGCCGTCCACGAAGCGCCCACCACGTACTTCTCCACGGTCCTCCATGCGGCGAAAGACCTGCAGCAATTCGCGCCACTTCAGCGGAAAACTCTCGCGGGCCGTCAGGTCGCGGAAAACCACGCCGTAGCGTTCCAGAAGCGCCTTGCAGACGGATTCCAGCGCCCGCAGCCGGTCAGGCGCTTGATCGGGCAGCAGGGACCAGCGGCCGGTGCTGTGGCGCGGCCGGGTGGCGCGCCCGCGTCCCTGTCCAGAGCGCCGCTTCGGATCGATCAGGGCCCGCAGGTTATCGAAACCATCTGCCGTCACGCGACCCGCGGCCACGAGTTCCCAGAGCGCGGTTTCCACCTCCGATTTCAGCCGGCCACTCCCGCGAACGATATCCGCGAAAAATGATGCCCCGCGTTGCTCAAGGAATTCGAGCACGCGCCGTCCGGCAGGGCTCAGCGCCTCCTTCCCCCTGCCTTGTTGCGGGCCGTCCAATCCTACCCAGTCAGCCTCGTCACGAAGGAAAAACGCGATCGGCGCCACGCTGGAAGGAACCACGCGATGATAGTCCGCTTCCCTGCCTTCACTGACTTCCGCATGCGCCAGAATGGCCGGATGCGGCGACATCCTTCCCCAACCCACAGCGCCCGTCAGGCAGAGGCGGTCAAGCAACTGAGGGTCGTAACCGGCAACGCGCGGGGCCAAAATCTGCGTCTCCCAGGAACTGGCCGGGACTTCAAAACCCTGCAACTGACGGAGGACTTCCAGCAGCCCCCGCTCGCCGTGCGCTTGCGTTCCCGGCGCCAGGTGTTGCCAGCGAAGGAGCCACCGCATAAACTGCGATGGAGTCACCGGCGCGATCTGCGAGCGCAGTGTCCCGAGTGTCAGACGATGGATTCGCGCCAGCAGCCGGCGGTCACACCACTCCTCGACTCCACAGGCGGTAAACTGGCCGCGCAGGATGCTTCCACTAGCCTCCAGCCGCAGCAGCGCCTGCTCAATCTCCTGCGGTGGCAAGCCCAGCATTTGTGCCAGGCCATTTGCGCTGACGGGCCCCAGATGGCCCATCCAGCCTCGCGCCAATTCCCAGAGTGCGTCTTCACCTGAAGGAGCTGGATCTTCAATGCCACAAGCCGCGCCATCAAACTGCGACCCAGGAAAGATCGACTGAAACGTCATTGATTTTTCTGCCGCAACCCAATGATGAGCGCCCTGGCAAGTTGCGCGCATCGCGCGGCCGGTCGTTTTGAGCTCAGCGAAGTATGCGCCCCAGGCTTCTGCCACCGGTCCGCCTTCCGGCGCCACAAAATTCTCCGGCAACGCAACCAACGTCTGGAGCGCATCGGCCAGTTCATCCGCGTCACGCACATCAGGCCAGGCCTCGCGGCATACTTGCTCAATTGCGGCAGAATCCAGCCGGCCCACTTCACGCGCTATCGATTCCGGCAAAACCCGGCGAAGTTCAACGGCCCTGGCGCGGCGCTCTTCAAGGGGAGCGTCGTCAAGGAATGCGTACGGATTGGCATTCAAAATCTCGTGCGAGAACGCGGAGGGCGCAGGGGTATCTATTGCGCGGCACTCGATAGCGCCGCTGGAAATATCCCCGAGGAGGCGTTTCAGGCCGTCGATATCCATCGCTTCCGTGAGAGCGTCCTTCATTACCTCGCGCACCAGGGGATGATCAGGAATGTGGATGTCGCCGACAATATTCTCCTGGCAAGCCGCCGCCTCGGGGAACACAGCGGCAAGCAGATCGTCCGCCTGCATTCGCTGGATGTAGATGGGAACTTTATGGCCCTGGCGGAACCGCTGAAGCGCCAGTGAGCGGCTGGCATTCCAGCGCCACCGGTTGTTGAAGATCGGCGATGCCAGCACGGCCTGTTGAAGGACCGCCTCAACCGATTGAACGTCGAGAAAACGGAATACATCAGCAAGTGGAAAACTGTGCTGCTCGCCCAGAGAGATGTTCAACCCATTGTCGGTGGCTGCCGCCTGCAGCTCAAAATTGAACGACCGGCAAAAGCGCTTGCGGAGCACCAGTCCCCAGGCCTTGTTGATCCGTCCGCCGAAGGGCGCGTGGAGGATGAGTTGCATCCCTCCTGCTTCGTCAAAAAAGCGCTCGGCAACCACGACTCGCTGGCTGGGAACCACGCCCAGCACCGATTGTCCGGCACGGAGATACGCAATCAACTGCCCGGCCCCCAATTCATCCAAGCCGCATTCGCGCTTCAGCCAGTCAATAGCCCCGCCCTGCGAACCGCCCGCACCGGCCGGGTTAGCAGCCATGCCAGCAACGGCCTCGCGCAAGCCGGCCACTTGAGCTGAGAGTTCGGCTGTGCGTGACGGAGCTTCGCCTCTCCAGAAAGGAACGTTGGGAGCGGCGCCGTGCGCGTCTTCCACCAGCAGACGGCTGCGCGCAGCCTCCACGCGGCGAATGCACCATGAAGTGTTTCCCAGCAGCATGATATCGCCCGCCATACTCTCCACGGCAAAGTCTTCGTCCACTGTACCCACCACCGTGCCTTCCGGCATGGACACCACGGAGAACAGCGCGCTGTCAGGAATTGCTCCGCCACCGGTGATTGCCGCCAGACGGCTTCCCCTGCGGCCACGCACCCGGCCATTGATGCGGTCGCGAAACAGCAGCGCTGCGTGGCGTCCGCGCCGGGCAGAGATTCCCTCGGACAGCATGGCGATCATCTCGTCAAAGTCCCGCCGTGAAAGCCTGGCATAAGGGTAAGCGCGCCGCACGAGCAGAAACAGTTCGTCCTCTTTCCATTCTTCACATGCGCACATGGCGACGATCTGTTGCGCCAGGATGTCGAGCGGGGCCACGGGAATTTCGAGCCGGTCGAGGTCACCCTGGCGGATGGCCCTCACCAAAGCAGCACACTCGACCAGATCATCCCTGGTCATCGCGAAAAGGCGGCCTTTCGGCACTGCGCCCCGCCAATGTCCGGCGCGCCCGATTCGCTGCAGGGCAACGCCTATGGAACGGGGCGAGCTAATCTGGCATACCAGGTCAACCATCCCGATATCAATGCCTAGTTCCAACGAGGCTGTGGCCACCATCACACGGGCTTCGCCGGACTTCAGCCGCCTCTCCGCCTCGAGCCGAATTTTGCGGGACAGGCTGCCGTGGTGGGCCGCGACGGCTTCCTCTCCAAGCCGCTCGGCCAGATGATGCGCCAGGCGCTCCACCAGCCGGCGCGTATTAACAAAGACCAGGGTCGAGCGGTGCTGAAAAGCGAGTTCAGAAATACGGTGATATACGTCTCCCCACATTTCTTCCGTGGCGATCGGCCCCAGTTCCCCGGCCGGGACATCCACCGCGAGGTCCATGGCACGCCGATGGCCCACATCAACAATCTCAGGCATAGGACGTTCCGCCCCCGCCAGAAATCGCGCGACCTCCTCGATGGGCTTCTGCGTGGCAGACAGTCCGATTCGAATCGGCGCGGGCCGGCCAGGATTGGCTGCGCGCACCAGCGCATCAAGCCTTTCGAGCGACAGGGCCAGGTGCGCCCCGCGCTTATCGTCCGCCACGGCATGGATCTCATCCACAATGACCGTCTCTACCTGCCGCAGAATCGCCCGGCTTTTCTCAGCCGTCAGCAGGATGTAAAGCGATTCGGGTGTGGTCACGAGAATTTGCGGCGGGTTCTTCAGCATGGCCCGCCGTTCCGGCGCCAGCGTGTCACCGGAGCGCACAGCCGCGCGAATCTCGGCAAGCGCTACTCCTCGCCGCGCGGCCAGGTCCGTGATCCCGCGCAAGGGAATTTCGAGGTTTTTGTGAATGTCGTTTCCGAGGGCCTTCAGTGGCGAGACGTAAAGGACCGCTACGTGGTCCGGGAGCCCGCCATCGGTCCCCTGTCGCACCAGGCGGTCAATACACGCAAGAAACGCCGCAAGCGTTTTGCCGGAACCTGTCGGAGAGGAGATCAGGACGTCTCTTCCCGCAATGATGTGCGGCCAGCCCTGTTCCTGCGGTTCGCTCGGAGCGCCAAACCGCTCCACAAACCAATCGCGGACCAGAGGGTGCGCCCAGGCAAGTGCCTTTGAGGTCATAGGGAGATTTTAACCCGCATGGACCCGCGAGGGTAAGCGCACCGCTCAGTGCCTAGCCCTGGTCCAGGCGGAAGCTTCGCAGCATCTGCTCGAATGTGGGCCGCAGCCTGGAGAAGTCGCGCTCCGGCGCGATGAATACGAGATAGATCACCCGGTTTTGCTGGTACGGCAGCGCCACCAGCCAATCGTGCTCCTGGAGAGGCCGTCCATCGGACCCGATCGGCGACTGCCCCTTCAAGTCCACCGATTTGGCCCGTACACCATTGACCGTGATGTTGCGGCTGCCGGTGACGCGCAGTCCGGGATTTTGCTGCGCCAGGCTCGAGACCAGTTCCTGTACGGCCTCACCCAGGTTTCCGGCATTCTGCGGCTTAAAGGCGCTGATCATGGTCCCGTAGGCAATTCCGCTCTGGCTCACGCCGGCTTCCGGGGCGATGGTCACTCCGCCGCCCTGCTGGTCCTGATTGGTCTGCCAGTTGCTCGGATGCTCAATTGAGAACGCCTGCGTATTCAACGGCTGAAAACGGCCACGGGGCATTACGTCGGATAGACTGACGTTTCCCATGCTGCCGGGTCCTGGCATGTCCGCGGGCATACCGGTGTTGTGAATCTGGCCATTCTTGGCCATCTGCGCGATTTCCTGGGCGGTGTAGGCCCTCTTGCGCTGCGCCTGCTGCTTAATCTCGGTGAATTGCGCCGTGTTTGTGCGGAAGCTCTCGGGCGGCCATTTCTGCACTTCGTTGCTGACCGCTTCGTATCGGTTGCCGGGATTAGGATGGTCACTGAGGAATTGCGGTCCGCCGGCGCCGCCCTGTTTTTCGAGGGTCTGGAAGAATACCGCCATCTGACGCGGATCATAGCCGGCCTTGTACATGATGATGGCCCCCACCGCGTCGGCCTGGGCTTCGTCGGAACGCGAATACTTCATGCTCAGGATGCCGCCGCCAAGCTGACCTCCGATTGAAGCGATCGCCCCGCCGAGACCACCAATCATCTGACCGAGAATCTGGCCCAGCCCGGCAATTGCGTTGGGCACCTGGTTCTTTTGCATTTGCTTGATCGAATGCTGCATGTAAACGTGGGCCATCTCGTGGCCCAGAACGCCCGCGAGTTGTGCCTCATTGGCGGCTGAATCTATGGTGCCCAGGTTCACGAAAATGGGTCCGCCGGGAAGTGCGAAGGCATTGATCTCTTTCTGCTGGACCACGTGGAACTGGTAAGGCCAGTCGTACTGCTTCGGGATCACCGCCTGTAATCGCCCGCCAAGCTGCTGCACATACTGCGTGACCGGATCAGAG
The DNA here is from genome assembly GCA_035712365.1 of Terriglobia bacterium. NCBI lineage: Bacteria > Pseudomonadati > Acidobacteriota > Terriglobia > Terriglobia bacterium. The sequence goes on along the minus strand of DASTAW010000064.1, from coordinate 46,605 downwards.
TCGGGCAGGATGGGCATTTGCTGGTATACCTCGCCTGCCACCTTCAATCCCAGCTTCTCCTGTTCCTGCTTGCTGATGGAGACCTCCCCGGGATTGGGCAACTCCGGCGCGCCTGTCACTGCATCCAGCAGCGGACACGGCGCCGCCAGGACCACCAACAGCACCACCGCCAGGACTCGCAGTTGTACACTGCGCAAACACAAAGAGCGTTTCATTTTTCCTCCTGTGCCGCAGGGAACTCCTTCCCCGCAGAGTCACTTTCGGCCTAAGAGAAGCTTACCATTGGATGCTGCACGAATTGGGAGGGGTTCGGCAGGCCAGCCTGTCAACCGCTGGGTTTTGGGGCCGAAACAAATTCGCGGGGTTAATTAAGGGCAGTCAGCAAAATTCCATCCTCGCCAGGTTATTGCCCAAAAGCGGTTCAAGATAATACTCACTTCGGCGTTGCTGATATTCATAATGCTGGAGAAGGCACAAAGAAACGGTGATTGGAGTAAGCCCTTTATCGCTACCGAGCTTCAGCGCCTTCAATGTGCGGCCAGCCGGCGTGGCAACCGGGGCATAAGTAATTCCACGTAGAACAAAAATACGTAATAGAGCGAATTGCATCGCCCATCCGGTTCCAATAAAGTAGAACCTTCCTTGGACGCGTGAAAACGGGGACAACCCACCGCGGTTGTGGGACCTGGAGTTTCTGCAAACTCCTTGCAGGGGGACAGAATGGCGCAAAAGAAGGTCTTCGCCCTGTTGGCTTCTGACGGAAGCGCCTGCTTTGACGAATTGCGAGCGCACCTGAAGAGCCGGGGCATGGAAGTCTGGATGGCCGGGAGTTGCAAATCGGCCCTGCGCCTGCTTGAACAGACCCATCCCGAGGTGGTTTTCACAGCGGTTTCGCTCACGGACGGGGCCTGGGTCCAAATCGTTGACCGGGTCCGTGAAATGTCCGTTCCGATCAACGTCATCGTGGTGGGAAAGCACGCGGACACCAGGGCCTATCGATCAGCCATCGAGCAGGGAGCGTTTGACTTTATCCTTCCGCCGTTTGAAACGGACCTCATCTCACAGGTGGGGCGGACGGCTGCGGAAAACGCCCGCCGTCGCAGAAGAGCAGAAGCCTTAAAGGCCATCACCCCTGCCCTTCATCCCGGGACCGGTTGCCAAGGGCCCTTCCCTTTTCCCAACCCGCAACATGCAGACTGGAGGCAACAATGAATCCCACGGCATCAATGGAAACCCAAGTGGCAGACTACCGCGGTTGCGTGGTGCTGATTTTCAGCAGCGACCGATTGTTTCTGGATTACTACCGGACGATGTTTCTCAGCCTGGGCTTCTCGCCCGTCACCGCCACCACACCGCAGGCGGCCAAGGGCGTCCTGCGGCTGGCGATCATTGTCTATATGGTCGTCGATCTAGGCGAAGGCATCCAGGCCAGCCGTGAGATTATTCGTTACGCCCGCGAGACACAATGCCACGCCCCGGTGGTTGTGATGGGCCGAAAGCCGCATCAGAATCTCCGCCCTGAAGCCACTGACCTGGGAGCTACCGATTACCTCGAGCATCCCGCCCTGCTGGATAAGATGGTGCAGGCGCTTCTTCCAAGCGATGCGCCTGCCCCGCGGTCAGTCCATTGATCACACCAACATAACGAAGGCCGGATATATTTCAGACAAAGCCGTCATACGTATTTGCTCCGCCAAAGCGTGCCGCTAGAGATACCAGCGGATACCTCGAGTGATTTGCCGGGTATCATCTGGAATGACGCACTGTCTCCTTGCGCCGGCGGCTCCGCGCCCGAATTCCTTGCGGAGGCGCCGCGCAAGCGGTTACCATTGACCGGCAACCGGGTTCCAGCTCAGTGTCTCGCTCCCCGGGCCGCGCCCAAGCGGGTGCGCCGTGGCAGGATGAGAACTTCGGCGTGCGCGGTTGCCGGGCGACTGCCTGGCTGGCGCGCCTGAATCAGGAGCAGAAAACGTGAGAAAGCCTACATGGCCAGCCCTGATGTTGGGCCTGGTTCCGTTCGCGGGGATGTGCTTTACGGTCCCCCTTTGGGACCGCATCCGTCCCTTTGTGGCGGGCTTTCCCTTCAACATCTTCTGGTTAATGCTATGGATCCTGCTGACGCCGCTTTGCCTGTGGGGCGCTTATCGTTTTGAAAAGCGGGCCGATTCCCGCCATCCGGGCGGACGCCAGAGTGAAGCGCCATGAGCCCTTCCTCAACCGCCCTCCTGATCATTCTTGCCATCGTTGGTTTAGGCTCGTTCGTTGGTTTCCGGGCCGGCGCGAGCCGGAGGATGGACCTCGAGCAGTGGACAGTGGCGGGCCGCGGTTTTGGAGTCGTGCTGGTGTGGCTGTTGATGGCAGGAGAGGTCTACACCACCTTTTCATTCCTCGGCGCCAGCGGCTGGGCCTATTCGCGCGGCGGTCCAACGCTTTATATTCTTGACTACCTTACGCTCGGGTATGTGGTGTCATTCTATATCCTTCCGCAACTCTGGGAGATCGCTCGCGCGCAAGGCTTGCAGACGCAGTCCGACTTCTTCGAGAGGCGATACGGGAGCAAGGCCCTGGCCGCGCTGGTTGCCATCGTGGGAGTGGTGTTCATCGTCCCCTATCTGCAATTGCAGCTTAAGGGGATGGGCATCATCGTGGAAGTGGCCAGCTTCGGCCAGATCAGTCCCCGGGCGGCCATGGTGATTGGGGGCGCGCTGGTGGCCGGCTTCGTCTTTACCAGCGGCGTTCGAGCCGTGGCGCTGGTAAGCGTGCTGAAAGACATTCTGCTGCTCGGCGCCGCCCTGGTGATCGGCATCGCCATTCCCTACCACTGGTTCGGCGGATTCGGCCCCATGTTCAGAGCGATTGTCCGCACCCATCCAGCGCATTTAACCATGCCAGGTCAAACCCACAATATGGGACATGCGTGGTTCATTTCCACTGTCCTGCTCACATCCTTCGGAGTCTACATGTGGCCGCACAATTTCGGCGCCAGCTTCACCGCCCGGAGTTCCGACACTCTACGGCGGAACGCGGTGGTGATGCCACTCTACACGCTGCTGCTGCCTCTTATCTTCTTCGCAGGTTTCGCCGCCCTCCTGGTGGTACCCGGGCTGCCGGATGGCGATCTTTCGCTGCTGGCCGTGGTGCAAAGAACCTTCCCGCCGTGGTTTTTGGGAGTGGTGGGCGGCGCGGGCGCGCTGACGGCTATGGTGCCTTGCGCCATCCTGATTCTGACCGCCTCCGCACTCTTCACGAAGAATTTCGTCCGGCCCATTCTGGCGCCATCGATGAGCGATGACGATGTCGCGAAACTGGCTAAAGCAGCGTCGGTGGTGTTGATGGCGGCCGCGCTTCTTTTCGCGCTCTCGGGCGCGCGCACGATTGTGGCGCTGCTGTTGCTCGGCTACGCGGGAGTGACGCAGTTCTTCCCGGGAGTTGTACTGGGGCTCTACTGGAGCCGCGCCAGCCGGGCGGGGGTTTTTTCCGGGCTCGTGGCCGGAATTGCAACGGTCACGTTCCTTACCTTGAGCGGCAGAGACCCTTTCATGGGCTTGAATGCTGGATTCGTAGCTCTCGTGCTCAACTTTATTCTGGTGGTCGCCATAAGTCGCATGAGCAGGACTGAGAGCCGGCGGCAGGGACTGCTAGAAACGCCAGCATGCCAATACAAAGCGTCCTATACGGCGGAGCCATCTCCGCCCGCCCTCTGAAACGTCGCCGCCACTGCGGGCTTAATCACTTTTCCCATCGCATTACGTGGCAGCGCATCCAGGACGAGCAGCCGCGAAGGCAGTTTGTGCGGCGCGAGAAACGCTTTCCCCCAGGCGCGAAGCGACGGCAGATCGAGCGAATGGCCGGCCTTCAGCACCAGAGCTGCACCGACGCGCTCTCCCCACTCGGCATCGGGAAGCCCGACAACAGCGCATTCGGCGACGGCAGGATGCCCGCGCAGAGTCTCCTCAATTTCCAGCGCCGACACTTTGTGTCCCCCGGTCTTGAGAATGTCAATACTCGTACGCCCAAGGATTCGGTAAACCCCATTTTCGACAACTGCGGCATCGCCCGTGCGAAACCAGCCATCTCGGAAAACATCGCGCGTCGCCTCCGGCTTGCCCCAGTATTCTGCGAATACGCTCCGACCACGGACTTCGATCTCGCCTGGCGTTCCGGACGCCACCGTCCTGCCGCGCTCGTCCGCCAGCCGTACCTCGACGCCAGGCAGCGGAGCGCCGACGCTGCCCGGCACGCGTTTGCCGCGGAGCGGATTTGACAGGGCCATTCCAATCTCCGTCATGCCGTAGCGCTCGAGGAGCGTGTGGCCGCTGATTTCCTTCCAGCGCTCGAGCGTGCCAACCGGAAGCGCGGCCGAGCCGGACACCATCAAACGTAACTTGCCGCACGCCTGGCTGAGAGCGGCGCGGCGTTCCGGCGACGCCGCCTCCCATGCCGCGATGAGTTTCACATAAATCGTCGGCACAGCCATGAACAGGGTCATACCGCCCATGCGCTCCCAGACGGCATTCGCGTCGAAGCGCGCCAGCATCTCGCAGGTGGCGCCCGACCACAGCGCGCAAGAAACCACGTTGATGATTCCGTGCAGGTGGTGAAGCGGCAAACACAGGAGAATCCGATCATCCGCCGACCACTCCCATGCCTCTGCCAGGCTCACAATTTGTGCTGCAATGTTGGCGTGGGTGGTCACCACGCCCTTTGGCCGGTTCGTCGTGCCGCTGGTGTAGAGAATCATGGCCCTCTGGTCGCTGCGGACATCGGGTAGCTCTCGTGATGGGCAGGCGAGAAGCTGCTCAAATGGCAACGCGCGCACGTTACGCGCTGCCGCAAGCGGCGCGATCAGCGGCTCCGCTTCAGCATCGAACAGCAATGCCGATGCTTCGGTATCGTCGAGAATGTAATCCAGTTCAGGCCTCGTCGAGTCGGCCGGCAGGGGAACTGCGATGCCGCCAGCCCGCCAGATTCCCCACTGCGCCGCCACCCAGGGAAATCCTGGCCTGATTAAGAAAGCCACACGCTCTTCCTGAAGGTTCGGGCGTCCAGCGAGCAGCGCCGTTGCAACACGCGATGAAGCGTCCAGCAGTTCGTTGTACGGGAAGGACCTCTGGGTATCGACAACGGCCGTGCGGCCACCGTGCTGGAGCGCCCGAACAATCAGAGGGACCCGGCTCGTTCGGCTGATCATGTGCAAGGCTGCATCCTCTCTCTAGAATTGTCCCATGTGGCGAAGCCGCAATGTTTTGCAAAGGCTCGCGCCTCTTCACTTTTGCCTGCATCGTAAGCGTCCTGGCCGCGAATCATCGCCAGAGCATGGGTTTTCTGCTTCAGGCGGGAATAGATGTTGGCCAGAAATATACGGTAAACGGGATCACCCGGTTTAAGGCGCACGGCTTCCTTTAATTCCAGCGCCGCGGGCAGGAGTCCACCCGCCTGCGTCAACGGCATGCCTGAATAGGAATAAGGCCGCGGATCAAGCGGAGACTCCTGCTTCGGGGGATTGACCGCGCCGATGGCCTGCTCGTATTTACTCTCCGAGAGCAACTGGATTTCCTGCTTAAGCATTTCACTCTCGGCTGGCGGAAGGCGTTGTGGCGCGCCGAAACAGGTAAGGGTCGCGCACGCAATCATCACCATAGCGAGCCAGAACGATGGCGGCTTTTATCCATCGGTCCGACTTCAACTTTGTGCGATGAATGGAGGAGTGGTTCGAGGGCCTCGAACTGGTGATGCCCGTCCGAGGCCCTCGAGGGTTCCGCTGGAAATCTAGAACAGCACGTGCAAAGAGAATTGAATCAGCCGGGGATCGTTCGCCTGAGTTGACAGATCGATCAAGCCCGTTGAAGCGTTCGGGGTGTTGTTGGTCGGGTGATTGAGCACGTTGAAGAAGTCCGCCGTGAAGCGGATCTTCATGTGTTCTCCAATGCTGAAATTCTTGAACATGGAAGCATCCATGGTGAAGGCACTTGGACCGAGAATGCTTCCCCTTGCGCTGGGGTGATAGAAGTCTCCGGTCGCAACGTTGTAGCACCCGACGTCACCGCTCTGGTCCAGCACCGTGTTTTGAATGCCGATGTTGCCCTTGCTGTCATAGTTGCCCTTGCAGTTCGGGCCGAAAGGACGGACGACGCGCTGGGCTATATTGGGATTAACTAGATTTTGAAGCGCCTGCATGCCGCCCTGGACATCGGAGGCCTGGGAAAGGTCCAGATTGCCGGCGAACCAAAGCTGCTGCTGGTCGCCTCCGTAGTTCATGGTGAGGCGCTGGTCAGGACTGAGCCGGGGATTGCCGTTGGTCAGATAAGCCGTGTTGACGCTCTGCCAAAAGCCGGAAGTCCAGTCGCCGAGAAAGGCAACCTGCCAGCCGCCCACAAGCTGGTTCAGAGCTCCGCCGGCGCCGCTCAGGAATTTCTTGCCTTGGCCGAAGGGAAGGTCAACCAGGCCATTCCAGCCATAGTGCTGGACGGGAATGGTGGTCATGTTGAAATAAACAAGCTTTCGGAGCTGGTCCGGCGTAAGCGACGGCTGGCCGAGAATGATGCGGTCCTCAGGAACCATGCCGCCTCCACCTCCGGAATTAAATGACGAGTTGCCGCTGGTGGATCCTCCGGCATCCGTGGTGCTCAGTCCGTGAGCATAAACGTAGTACCACTGGAAGACCGTGCCGTTATGGTACTTGTGTTCAAGCTGGGCCTGGAATGAGTTGGCGTTCGAAATGCCTGTATGCGCCATATACCCATTGCCGACATCCCAGTTCGGGTTCGGACGCAGGAAGTCATTGCAGCCACAGTTATCAAAGAGGGGGTTGGCGGCCGGCGCCTGCCCGGTAGCATCGACATAGGTGAGCACAGGCGTGCGGTTATTGATCGCGACCCGCTGTTCCATATCGCTGCCGTGGTTTCCGATATAGCTGAGCCTCAGGGTTGTGCGAAGGGGAAGCTCGCGCTCCAGCGTGACATTCCAGTTCTGCATCCTGTCGTCGCGCCAGTTGGTCCCATCATAGGGGAAAATACTCTGCGCGGAAGCTGGGATGGGCACCACCCCGACGGTGTCCACGCTGGCGTTGGGCAGGTAGTCGGGGCCGCTGCCAGCGGGCCCGGGATTGGTTATGAACATGAAGTTCCCATCGTTCCCCTCGCCAAAAACACCCGGCCCTTGGAACTGGTTCTGAAACCTCAGGTTCAGCGGGGGGTTGGTCCTTGAGGTTTGCAAGATCTGGGCGAGCGGCGTGGGCCAGAAGAAGACGCCGTACGAGCCTCGGACCACCGTCTTATCGTTCACCTTGAAGGCCGCGCCCACTCTCGGGCCAAAATTGTTGTTGTCCGCACTGAAGAGGCTGCTGGGATACTTGTAGGAGCTGGCTGTGCCGTAGGCCAATCCCCTGTCGGCCCATGACTGCAGGACAGCCGGAGGTATTCCCGGCAAGGAAGTGATTTCATGGCTGTCCGGCGTAACCACCTGGAAGGTGCTGAGGATTGAATCGAGAGGCGCCGTAACCAGGCGGTTTTGCTTCTCTGTGTATGGCGTCCACTTGTCCCACCGTACGCCAAGGCTGAGAGTCAGGCGCGGGCCCATTCTCCACTTGTCGTTGACATATAAGGAATAGGCATTCTGCCTGAAGTAGAAGTAGCCGCGGTTGTACTGGTTGGAAAGATAGTCGGGAAGGCCGAGCAGCATCGCGGCAAATCCGTTGCCCGTGTCTGGCGCGCAGCCATCGGACCCATTAAACAGGCAGGTCCATTCGCCGCCAAAGTTGTGCGATCCCATGGCCTGCTGAAGCTCCCGAACGTTGTTCTGGTCTTTGAAGTAAGTCCCGCCGAACTCAATGGTGTGCCTCCCCTTGACCCAGGTGAAGTTGTCTTGAACGATGTAGGTGGTCTGATGCTCATCCTTCCGGTTGTCGGCGTCCCAGGGAAAGTTGTCAGCATAGATTGTGGGCCAACCCGTCACCCCAAAGGGGTTGGGCAGGCCGAGCTGGTCGGCCCAGTTGGTATTGTCACCCAGCGTTCCGGAACTGGTGGGCGTTCGCAGGGCGCCCAGGATCAACTGGTTGAGCATAGTGTTTGAAAGGGTGCGCGTATAATCCACATTGACGTTGGTCACGCTGGAGTCCTGACGCGCAGTGCCGCCACAATTGTCACAGTTGCGGGGATTACCGTAATGGCCCCCGGCCTGGCTGAAAAACGACTTCTGCCGCGACCATCTGACCGAGAGCCGGTCCTTTTCGCTGAAATTCTCGTCCCCCTTGATGGTCAGCTTGTTCTGGGTGTTGAAGGTGGGGTAAACGCTGGTCAGGTTGTTTGCAACAAACGGGTTGTTGCCATTTGTCGGAAGGGCAGTCAATGCCTGCATCTTTTTCGCAAAGTCGCTGATACTGCTTGGCGGAATGATGTTCCCCGCGAACGGCTGCCTGACGCCGTTTGCATCGGTCGTGGTTGGATCATAGACAATTACCTGCTGGCCGCTGTCGGGATCCTTGACATTGCTGAGGTCGCCGTTCCACATCGCCGCCGTAGGAGTGATGCCCCCGTACTCGTCGGCACGACCTACTTCCCGGAGGCCTTCGTAAGAGAAGAACCAGAAGGTCTTGTCCTTCCCGTTGTAAACTTTCGGGATGATGACAGGACCGCCTGCGTTGCCGCCAAATTCATTGCGGATGTCTTTCGGAAACGGCTCGTCGCCAGCCTGCTGGCGGACACGCGCCAGCAGCCCACCCGTGTTGTTGCGGTGAGTTTCAAACGCCTCACCGTGCAATTGATTGGTGCCTCCTCGGGTCTTCAGGATCACCGTGGATGGGCTATCATATTTGGCGTCGCTGCCGCTGGTATCAATTGAAAACTCCTGAACGTCCTGAATGTCGGGCTGCTCGCGCACCATGCCACCGCCGAAACGGTCGCGCTCCGTGATGCCGTCAAGTTGGATGCCCATCGAGCCAACCTTCATGCCGTTGACGCGGGCATTGCCTCCGCCCTCGACTCCTGGAGTCAAGTCGAACAGATTCGCAACCGACCTGCCGTTGAGAGGGAGCTGATTGATGCGCTGGTAATCCTTGACGTCCCCTACTTGCGTGCCGGTTGTGTTTAGCACCGGCGGAGCGCCGGTCACTTCGACTATGGTCGTGGTGCTGCCGACTTCCATCTGAAAATCGATAGAGGCATTCTGGGAAACCTCAAGCTGCAACTCGCGCGTCCACTGCTTAAAGCCGGTCTTCTCGGCAGTCATTTTGTACGGGCCGGGCGGCAGCGCGCCGATATAGTAGACACCGCTTGAATTGCTCTGGGAGCGGTGCGTGACGCCGGTGGTGGTATTGGTGGCGGTGACGTCCACGCCTGGAATGACACTGCCTGACTGGTCCGTGGTCGTCCCGCTGAGCGTCGCGAGACCTGCCTGCGCCCATCCTCGCTGGGAACCGAGCGCCATTACCACCGCGAGCAACAGGAGAAAGTTGAAAAGGCGGGTTCTAAGACTGTTTTCCATGATCTCCCCCACGAAAATTGGATTTCGTTAGCTTTGCGTCTCCTGGCGATGCAGAGACCTCAGGACGCAGCCACACAGACTCCGTGCCAGACCGCGACTGCTGCGTGGCCAAACGGCGTTGGCATTTAGCTTTCTTTTCCACGATAGGATTGGGCCGGTTACCTGTGCCCGTTGTCGCACCCTTAGGAAAAAAGAGTTCAAGAACCCGACGCGAAATGCAACCCTTGCCCGCAACTACCACAAAGATAAAACCTGCGCTGAAGCAAGAGGTACCGGAAAACTTTCCAGTTGTCAAGCAAATTCTCTTGAAAATGCCTTCGTCATAGTCTCCACAACAGGTTTGCCTGGTCCGGTTTCCCCCGGCAATTTAGCCGGTTTATGGCCCATCTCAACCCACAAGGGCCACAGAACTAATAACCTTCCAGCTTCAAAACATGAGAGGCTGCTTCATGTCTTTGGCCCAAGGCCTTGCCAATGCCCCATTATTGAGGATTGCAAAATATAGTGACGTTTTCGCGTAGCCCCGGTCCCGCCAAGCGGGACCGGCCTCGATAAATGCCGCCGAGACGGCGGCGCTACAAAAACAACGTGTCACTTGATTATGCAACCTTCGGTAGTTCTCGCTCATGCGGCCACAGTGAATGGCGTTTCGACCGCCTTTCCTGTTGTAACGTCGAGCGCCCGGACCTTCCACTGGCCTGTAGGATCATTGAAGGCCAGGGGTATGCTTTCGCGAAACGGCGTCGAGCGGACCAAAAGATTGCGTGAGTAGAGATCGTAAGTCTTGCCAGACGGGTCCTCAATTTCGATCGCGACAACGCGAACGGTCCCCTCAGGAAGCGGCGTGGCATCCTGCACAACAATATTCAGCGTTCCGCCCACTTTGATTTCAGCCGGGACATCGAGCCGAAATTCGGGCAGCGGCTGCGCAGAGCGTGTAAAGATCAGCGGGCTCCAGGGACCGAGCGTGGCCTCCAGGCTTTTGGCGTTCCCCATATCCTTCCGCTGCCTGATGTCGTAGGTCTGCCTTTCCTCGCCCCAGACAAGCCGGACCCTGGCTTCCTTCTCCAGCAGCGAATTGTCGATGCTGCCGGCCCACTCGCGCGCTTCCAAAGTAGGAAAGCTGCCCCATCCGCCGTCGTCGAACTGCGGGTTGCGAAAGACCGCAACGTGCTCGCATCCGCCATTCCAATAGGCCACCACTTCTGTGCCGGGCAGGCGCTTGCCATCGGCGCCCAGCACACGCAGGCGCGGAGCGATGTTCGCCAGAGCAAGCACCCCTTCCATAAGGTCGGGAAGGCTGGAGTCAAGACTGGCCTGCAGGCGCTGGTAGGCATACCCGGCGATCTCCAGATTCAGGAAGGCCGCCTTTCCCTTCCCGAACGAGTTGACAATCACCAGCGGCGTGCTGCCGCTTTGGGCCAATGCTTTTCCGGTGGTTGCCTTGATGCCGCTGTCGCCCGGCGTCAGTAATTTGAGTTCTTTTCCCTGGAGCTGTACCGATCCTTCATTGGCCATGCCACGCGCCGCTTGCGCCTGGCCGGCGGGGGCCGGCGATGGCGTCCTGCTGATGCCGAAAACGTCATCGAGCTGGCCGTGGCCCAGGTCACGCCCGTGCTCGTTCATAGTGGTGTTCCGGTAATCCGCAATCACCAGGCCGCCATCGCCGACAAACTGGCGAATCTGCTCCGCCTCCTGCGCGCTGACGGCAAGAGATTGCGGCATGATAAAAGCACGGTACTCGCCGCTGGTGAGCCTTCCGGCTTCGATTTGCGGGCCGGACACAAAATTGTACTGGAGCCCCAGGTCTTCAATCAGCTTGGTCCAAGCGTTCCGCACAGCCGTAATGTGGCTACCGCGGTCTCCTCCGCTGTGCGCCACCCACTCGCGGGCGTACCTCAAATTACTGAGCAGCCAATGCACCTGCATGGAAGGCTGAGAATAGTGGAGTGCAATGCCATCGTGCATGCGGCGCGAATTCATCACCAGCTTTGGAATGCCCTGGTGGAGCTCGTTGAAAAGTTCTGAAAATGTTTCAGCCGCCGGCGTTAAATCGCGCGTCTTTTCGTCTACGAACCGGTAATTTTTGAGGTTAGCGTCCCAGATCAGGCTGCCCCGGTGCGCGTGGAAAACGCCCCACCAAATAGGACGCACGGCGCGCTTCTGCTGCAGGCGATCTTCCGCGGTGAGCGGCTTGCCGGGCGTGTACTCATAGCCGTGGGTTGAGACCATGATTGTCTCGGGCTTGAGCGAACGGATCACTTCGACGTTGTTGCCGATGTTGTACGGCTCGATCACATCCACGGCCCTCAGCACCTGCTCATAGTTGTACCAGCCGAAGGGAAACGGGCACTGTCCTCCTTCGGTGGCGCAGAGGGCATTAGGGTCCTCCGCTTTGCACACCTGGGCGGCACGAAGAACGGCGTCGGCAAACGTGGCATCCATAAAATTGCGGAAGTCGCACCAGGGGGAGACGTTCCATCCGTCAGCGGAGCTGACTTCGCCCAATTCCGTGTAGAAGCGTTTCAGGAAGTCCAGAACCTGGGACCAGGTTTGGAAATTGGTGGGCTTCTGAACGGCCTTCCATCCGGCGCGCATGCCCCAGCGGTCGTTCGCTTTGGGGAGCGGCCCCAACCTGTCTGATAAAGCTTCCTCAGTCAGATTGACAATGGAGCGCGTATCGCGCGCCAGACCGATAACCGGCTCCCATTCATCGTGTGCACTCATCCCCACGCTCTGGGGTTCCGGAAAGCTGGTCCCCCACTCTTTGTTGAATTTCGAGACGCCGCCATACCTGGCGTGGAAGACCGCGAGAGCAATCGAGTCAAAAGCGCGATCGGTGGTGGTGTAGGAGATCATCAGATCGCGCTCTTCCCACTCGGCGCCGGAGCGCAGGCTTTCATCATCCCAGTGCGTCATCTCCTGGCCCGCCTGCCATTCCCCTTCCACGCGGCCCGGGGTGCCGTACAGGTTGCGAAGATACTCGGCAAACTTGATGGTGCAGTGTTCAGAGTGGCAAAAATCGTTGGGCTTAATCTGGTCGCCCTGGCCCAACTCATCGGCGATGTTGTAATACAGCGGATGAAACGCGCGGTGCTGCCGCACGTAACGTCGCAAATGCTCATGGATGTATTCATCGGTTTTGGGATCGTTCAGACAGGGTTGCCGCACCCAGAGCTTCAGATTTTCGCGGTCTTGTTGAACTTTGGCAATCAGTCCCTTCCACAGCGGCTGGTCCTTGTGGTAGATGGCGAAGACCTCCCATGCCATTTGCTCAACGTAAAAGTTGAAGTTGTTGTCAAGAATGTTTGAAAAATCGCCGTCGCGATAGGCGATGGTGGCATCAACTCCCGATTGCCGCAGCAGATCATAAAACCCGTCAGGATAGTGGGCCCAACTGACTACGTGATAGTCGTCCCAGGCGCGAGCCGGCGGTGCGAGGAGGAACTTTGCGCCTTCCACCTGCGGAACGCCGTTCACCTTCAGCCGGACCCAGTTGCAGTAAGTGAGTCCTGACTCGAGCCGGAATGAGAAGAGATGAGGACTGTCAATGGAAGACGGCGGAGCAAAGCTCGATCGCGATGCCACGCGGCCGAAGCTGTCAATCCATTCGATTTCTGTGTCGCCCGCCGGCGGTAGGCGGAAAGAGATCGAGCCATTCGCCACGCCGGCATCGTCGTAAACATCATGGTCCAGTGTTACTCGCGCAACCACGGTAGCCTCAATCGTCTGAGGGCTGGCTTTGATTGTTGAGGCTTCGGCAAAAGGGACGGCCAGAGCACCTCCGGCAAACGCGGTACCAAATGCCGTACGAAGAAAACTGCGGCGTGACGGCGAGAGGCTTTTTCCCATTGGATCTCCTCCAACAAATCAGCAAAATGGCGTCGCGAAATTCCCGACAGGATACTTAAGACCGATTCGACTGTCAATGAATCAGCCCTGTAACCGTCAAAACTTTGCGAAAGCGCCGCGCCGCCCGGCGCTCCCTCGCGGAATTTCTCAGATCCGAGCCTGAAAGAAAAGAGTGGCCGCGGCAGGCGGGTTGGTACCAGGTTCCGAAAACACCTGCGGCTAATTGCCTTTGACGAATTCCACAAAGCCGTGATCGCGCAGGAAGCGAAAATACCCCACAAAATCGAAGCGGGTGGGACCCAGTTCCATTTTTGTCAGGTGGATGACTTGCTCGAGGCTCCGGTGCCCGTCGCACCAGTAGAGGGCGGAAATGGGAACGCCGGCCCAGGCGCCGGAGGGATACCCCTGGCGCTGATCGGGCGGAATTTGGTCGAGAGGGATGGTCCCAAAACTCTTGCGCTTAACGACGATCTGGGATGCAACCGCAGCTTCGGGGTCCGCCTCGGGGATGGGCTGGATGGAATTCTCAACGCCCAGCAGGCGGGCCCTTGCTGCAGCGGCGGCGCGAACGCGCTCGGCCTGACGATTTCCAAACTCAACGAGTTCTTTGGACAAGGGCGCCAGAGATGTCTGCAACTGCTGCTGCTGCTCTTCCGACGGAACCAGCCTCAGCACGGAGTTGACCGCCTGGGTTTGGCGTCCCACGCTGTAGTCGATTTCATCGAGCGCCTGTTGAAGAAGCCGGCCCAGATCACCCGGGCTGCCGGCGTCAGCAATTCGATCGAGGAAAGGGGAAACAGCATCCAGGACCTGCTGGTAGCCGTGGGTCTGGCTCACTCCCGCCAGCCAAATGGCCTGGGGAGTCCCAGCGTTCGCCAGGTAATAGAGATAGGCTGCGGAAACGGTCGAGATATCCCGAAGTGACCTGGTATCCACGCGGCCTGGAGTATCTTCACTGTTGTGGTGGGTCTCGACGCCGCTCCCGCTGTAGGCCCAGACGGTGGGAACTCCAATGGTGGGATCGCCGAGATAGCTGTCAGTGCCCGTCATGTAGGCATGTTCATGCCAGAGCCGATGGATTGCGGAAAAATATTCTTCCGCCACCTTCAGAATAAAAGCATCGGTGTAAGAGCTGGCGACTTCCGGGTCCATATAGAAAGTGTATTCAGTACCCTGCATGTCGTATTGGCCGGCGGGCGTGTCCAGACACCACGCGGCAATGGTGCGTTTGATCCGGTCCTGGTGGGTCGCGATGTAGGGCATCGACCCGTACATCTCCGGCATAGCCAGAATCCGGATTGTGCGCCGGGGGCGGGGCAGTTTTCCGGACGCAATCAGGCGATTCAGCGTTGCCATGGCCTCCATCAGGGCGGCCACGCCGGTGGCGTTGTCTTCCGCTCCTTGTTCGGCCGTGTGCCCAAGCGCCAGCACTTCTTCAGGTCCGGTCCCGGGAATCACGCCGGTCGTGTACGGATAGACTCCCTTGTAATAGCGGCTCTCCACCACAGCCTTGACGCGCACCTTGCCGTTCCTCGCCATGAGCCCGCGAAGAAGGTCCGCCTCCCGAGGCGTTATTGAGAAGCAGAGAAGCGGCGTGCTGCCTTTGATGAAAGCCCATCCGTTGTCGCCCCAGGCATTCATCCACTGGCGGCCGTCCCTCAGGCTGGGATTTTCTGTCCCCGTGTTGATGGCGCCGAGCGCGTGCGCCTTTGCCAGCGCCCATTTGATTCCGGCAGGGTTCTCGTCGGTCAGGGCCAGCTTGCCGCGCAAGTCCATCTCGGCGATCTTCTCCGCGGGCCAGTCTTTTACTTCTACGACCTCGGCCGTGATACCCTCCGGCGGCGTCGGGCCGCTCCATTCGCCAAGCGAGGTGGGGACCTTGCGGTAGTCGCACAATACGCGGAGATCAGCGGGAACCTGGGGGTCCACGATCTCCAGCTTTGCCTCTTTTACGTCCCACGCCAGAGGCATGGTCCAGAATCCGAACTGTGTTACACCGTCTGCCGGAGGCGTTCCGATCTCGACCTGCTGGAGTCCAATATCCTGCATCTGCACTTTGAGGTAGTCCGCGGTCTCCTGAAATTTGGCGAAGTTGAACCAGCGGTCGGTGGAATAGACGTTTCGCATGTACTCCATGGCCTGCTCGGGAAGAATTTCAGCGCGAACGTCCTGAATCAATGCGTGCAATTCCGCGGCGGGACTAGCCGGCGGCGCGGAGAATGCAAGCGGCGCGCTCAGAAGGATAAGAATCAGGACCCGGGAAAGGCTTGACCGCATTGAAAAGGACCTCCAGTAGATTTTGCTCCGGATCGCAAAGCAACCACTCTAGCCCACGGGCGAAATCCTAAGGCTGGTGGACCTGGGGAGGTTCGAACTCCCGACCCCCTGGTTGCAAACCAGGTGCTCTCCCAACTGAGCTACAGGCCCGATGCATGAAGTCTTCATTGATACTGCCCGGTAATCCAAGAACCGTCAAGTGGACCGCGAAGGGCCTGCACCCGCCTCGATGACGTGGCGCGGCAGCGGAGGTCCCCGTTCACTTTCTTCCTATTTTTCAGGTTGGAGCACCAGCTTCTGTACCCGCCAGTTGAGCAACTCTCCCACGAAAAGAACGTTCTGCGACGGACACGCCATCTGGTGTATCCAACCGAACTGGCCCGGCTGCTTCCCTGCCGTGCCGAATTCGCCCAGGATTTTGCCGTTCAAATCCAGCTTGTAAATGTGGCCGGGTCTCGAATCCGAACTGTAGATCACCTGATGGGGCGCCCTGGTGATGCACAGCGCCCACGGCGCGCCGACGTTCGTCCACTGGGCGATGAACTTACCGTCGGTATCAAAAACCTGGATGCGGTTGTTCTCGCGGTCGCCAACGTAAAGGCGGTCATTCGCGTCCACCGCAATCGTGTGCGGCGTGTGGAACTGCCCCGGCGCCGTGCCGCGCGTTCCCCACTCCTTCAACTTGTTGCCGTACTTGTCGTATTTCATCACGCGCGAATTGACGTAGCCGTCCGTCACAAAAATCTCGCCTTTGGAATCAAAGGCCACATCGGTGGGCCGGTTAAAGAGCCAGTCGGACGCCGCGGGCTCAGGCTGGCCGGGCAGCAGGTGGCTCGAAGGCTCCGGCCGCCGTCCCAACACCATCTTCACGTGCCGGCCCGTGGGGTCGAATTCCATCACCGTGCTCGAACCTTCGTCCACGCACCAGATGTTGTCATCCCTGTCGATCTTGACGCTATGCGCAAAAACAAATCCGTAAAGACCGTCGCCAATGGTGCGCAGGTAATTACCGTTCGAATCAAACTCCAGCAGGCGCGTTTTTTCGCCGCGATTGTAGACGAAAATGTCGCCCTTCGAATTCAGAGCCACTCCCGCCGCCTCGCCCAGATACATCCCCTGCGGCAGCTTCAGGAAGTTCGGGTCGGATTGATATGGGATTTTCGGAACGGCCTGCTGGGCTGCGAGCGGCGCGCAGACCAGAAGCAGAAGCCCTAAAATGAATCCTTGTTTCAAGCTGACCTCCAGAAAGAACTCCGCCAGATGCGCGGGAGTATCAGAATCGGCTGATCTACTTCAATGTGCTCGCCAGCAGTTCCGTCAATTTGCTGTAAGCGCGCTCAGCCTGCGGCTGGTTGTAAACGGGGGTGTCGGGAACTGTCCAACCGTGATGGGCGCCGTCGTAAACCTCGCTTTCATAATTGCCGCCCCACTCTTGCAAAGTGCGGTCCAACTTTGCAATGGCCTCGGCCGGCATCGTGCGGTCCTCGATGGCGTGCCCGAAATAGAGCCGCGCCTTGACGCGAGACAGCGCCAGGTGCGGACTCGCATCAGTGTCGGTGCATAATCGGCCACCATGGAATGACGCAGCAACGGCGATTTTGTCCGGCCGGGCGGCAGCCATGCGCAAGGCCATGGCCCCGCTGAAGCAGTAACCCACCACGCCCATCGGAGCATTGCTCGGCGAACTGTGTGCCGCCAGAAAGTCCAGGTAGTCGCCGGCATCACGCTCCATCGCTTCCGGCGTCAAAGGCTCCGCCAGCTCCGCGAATCGCTTCTTTGCCCGCTCAGCGTCAACGCGCCAATCGAAATCGATCAGCGGTGGGCGCCCCGTGCGGTAAAAGAGGTTCGGCATCAGCACCGTGTATCCTTCTCCAGCAAGCCGCCCCGCCATTGCTCGGTGCGCCGGGCGGACGCCGCCAATGTCGGTCAAATGAATCACGCCCCGCCACCGGGCGCCATCTTCATGCCGGTAGAGGACGGCATCGGTCGTTCCATCGTGCGTCCGAATTTCAACCTCTTCCTCAATCATTTCGGTGACCAAGCTCCGGCTCACAGACAATCTCGCAGCGACGGCAACGCCATAATGACGTCATACGTGGTTTCCCCAGTTTGTTGCGGTGCATTATGCCATGCGCAAGGCGAGCCCGCAAACCCGCGAGCCTCGATTGTGCAAGCGGTTTCCATCGCTTGGGGCGGGAGTCAGACGCGGTTCCGATTCAGTTGAAATCAGCGAAACTGATGAAGCCCGGTTGATCGTCTAGCCCCGGGCGGGGCAACTCGCGGCGGCAAAGTGAGAAATGCCCATTGGAACCGGGTACGTTTTTCGGCTCTCACGTATTATCAACAACATGGCCAGCTTCGTTTTCAGGTTCGTTCCGGTTTGTTTTTTCCACAGCTACGTGTTTTCAACAACTTCTCCGCTTCGTTTTAGGTTCGTTTCCGGTTCGTTTTTTAGCAATTTTCCTTTGTTTTCAACAACCTCTCCGGTTCGTTTTTAAAAAAACGTGTTTTTTTGTCCCATTTGCCTCAAAACCAGCGCGAAAAGTGCCTTTTTGGGGACTGCGAAAATTCGCTCGTTGCCGGCACGCATTCGTCTACCGGCCACTGAGAAAACCGCCGGGCCAACCATAGACCGTGCGCTGCAAACACTGTGCTTCATTCCCTGATCCTGCACCGCCAATTTGGCTGTTTAACCTGGCAGGTTTTGCCTGCCTCTCTGCAAGACTTGCGCCCGGCCCCGCGCCTTACCAGGAAGCATTATTGAGACTATCACGCTAGCCGACAAAAGTCAAGCAAAATCGGCGGGAAAGGCTGGAGGCAGGAGCCAGAAGTCAGGAGCGGCAGGTCGCAGACAGGTTCCGCAGTTAATCCTGGCGAAAACTTGTAGCGCGGGTTTATCCCGCCATCCGTGGCGGCGTAAAGCTGCCCCTCCCACTTGATTCAAATCCCAAATTCCAGGTTCCAAATTTCAGATCTCAGACACGTAACTCAGAATCCTGAACTCAGAACCACAAAGCCTTCGAAACTCGCAATTCGTAATTGAGATGCCCACCTGCTTTCATACTTCATTCAGAATTCATAATTCATTTCAATCGCGCAATCACCCAATCGCTCAATCACCAATCGGGGATGGCGCGGTGAACGCGCCGCTACTCATATCTGAGGGCCACCATGGGATCAACCTTGGCGGCTCGCCGGGCGGGGATGTAGCAGGCCAGAAGGGCGGCGAGAGAGAGTATGCCGGCTGCTCCGATCATCGTTACAATGTCGCGTGCTCCCAGCCCAAAAAGCATTTTCTGGAGCAGGCTCGTCGAGGCCAGCGAAAACCCTGCACCAGCGAGGAGCCCGGCCGCCAACACAGCAATCACATCGCGCATCACGAGCCTCAATATCGATCCCGGCTGTGCGCCCAATGCCATCCGAATGCCGAATTCGACCTGCCGCTGCCTGACCAGATAGCTGAACGTGCCGTAGAGGCCGATCATCGCCAGCAACAAAGCCAGTGCGCCAAAGAAGCCCGACAACAGCGCCAGCATTCGTTCCGGAACCAATGAATCGTTTACCTGCTCAGCCAGAGAATTGAACTGGAGAGGAACCTCACCGTTTACTTCTGCCACAGCAGCCTCAACACTCGGAACAATCGCCGAGGGTGGTATTGCGGTACGCAGTTCGAACTGCCCGGCGCCTTGCAGTTGCTGGGCGATTGGGAAAAAGGCCGTGGCGGGAGTCTCCTCACGCAACGATTCATACTTGGAATCCCGAACCACGCCGACTACTTCAATGGGAGGACCGGGCTGTCCGGAATCCTGCTCGACCCGGAACGTCTTCCCGAGGGGATCCAGGTGGGGAAAGAACCGCTGCGCAAGGGTCTGGTTGATGATCGCCACCTCGGGCGCGCCCTTTTTGTCGCCATCATTGAAGTTGCGGCCGGCCACCCTCTGCATTCGCAGCGTCTGGAAGAAGCCCGGCGAGACTGAGTTGAAGTAAGCCACAGCGTTCTCTCCGGTCAGACCTTTCGACCACTCCGTGCCGATGGCGCCGTTCCATTCAAAGCCGCTGATAGGAGTGAGCGCGGACCTGCCAATGGAGATCACACCCGGCAAGGCGCCCAGCCGGCGCTCAATCGCCTGGTAAGTCGCTTGCTGTTGTTCTGGTGGCACTTTCGCTACCGAAAGATTGGCGTCCACCAGCAGGACGTTGTTGCGATCGAAGCCGATATCCAGCGTGGCGAGCTTGGCGAAGCTCCGAAGCAGCAGCCCTGACGCCACCAGCAGGACCAGCGACATCGCCACCTGGCACGCCACAATCCACTTGCGGGCCCGAAAGCGCAGGGGATTTTCGATCTCCACGGCGTCGCCACCCTTCATTGCCGTGGTCAGTGATATGCGCGTGGAACGGAATGCCGGCAAAACCCCGAACAGGATGCCGGTCAGCAAGGCTATGGCTGCTGTGAATCCAAGCACGCGCCAGTCGAGAGAAAGATCCAGGAACACTTGATTATGGGTTGTCGAGAGGTAGCGCACAAGCAAAGCGCTGCCCCAGCGGGCGAACAGCAGTCCCAAGAGCGCGCCTGCCGAAGAGAGCATAAAGCACTCCGTCAGCAACTGGCAAATCAACCGCCGCCGAGTGGCGCCCAGAGCGCGCCGCACTGCGATCTCCTTGTGACGCGCAGCCGCGCGGGCCAGCATGAGGCTGGCAATGTTGGCGCAGGCAATCAATAGCACCAGGCCGACCACGGCCATCAGAATGTCGAGTGGCCGTTCGAAATTCCGGCGCAACGCAGAGGTACCGGTAGCAGCGCGGATTGCCGTGAGCGTTTTCTTCTTGAAGTTTTTCTGCATGCTGGGTGACCAGTCCTGCGGCGTGGCGGCGTCGAAAATCTGTGGAGAAATCACACGCAACTGTGCGGCCACCTGGTTCCGATTGATGCCCGGCTTGATGCGTCCGGCAACCATCAGCCACCACCAGTCTCGCTGGTCCAGCCGGGATTGCTTTCCGCGATCCCTGTCGAAGATTGCCGCGGCACAGATGGGCAGGGCCACGTCAAATTTTTCGCCCACGTCCATGCCGTAGAAGCCGGAAGGCGCAACGCCAATCACCTCGACGGGATGGCCGTAGAGCGAAAGGTTGCTGCCGATGGCGCTGTCCTGCCCGCCGAAATGGTCCTGCCAGAAACCATAGCCCCGCACGCCCACAGCCGGACAGCCGCGCCGGTCATCGGAAGCGGTGATCAGACGTCCGGCGGCAGGATGAAGCCCCAGCGAACTGAAAAACCCGCCACTCACCCAGACTCCATTCACCATGTGAACGGCGCCTCCGCCTGCCAGGTCGAACCTGTTCACGCTCCACGCGAAGAGGCCTGAGAAGACGTTCTGCCGGTCGCGTGTCTGCTCCCACAGCGGATTCGTAAAACTCGCGCCAAGCCAATTAGGTCCACGGGGATCCTGGACATTCAACTGCAGCAGTTCGTCGGGTCTCGATACGGGCAAAGTCCGAAGCAGCACGGCATTAATTAAACTGAAAATCGCTGTGTTGGCGCCGATGCCAAGGGCGAGGGTGAGAATGGCGACAAGCGTGAATCCGGGATTGCGGCGGAGTTGGCGGAGGCCGTAGCAGAGGTCCTGGACAACTTCCTCGATGATGCGGATGGTCCAGCGCTCGCGGCATTGTTCCTTCATACTGGCGACATTTCCGAATTGCCTCTGCGCGGCGTAGCGGGCGGCTTCCGGTGTCATGCCTTTGCGCAGGTTTTCTTCGGTGAGCATGTCGAGATGCGAATGGATGTCTTCATCCAATTGCTCTTCGAGGCGCGCCTTGCGGAAAATTCCGGCGAATTTCAAAACTAAGGTTCGCAGCAGAGCCATATCATGTTCCTTTGGTGGCATGGGCGTCCTGCCCATGAAGAATCACGGGCGAGACGCCCGTGCCACTGGTTGTGCGGCTTTACGCCGGGGGTCCCGGACTTGGCGCGGTCAACGCGCCGCTACAGCGTGCCCCTCGTTCCCACTCTTATTTGGTCAATAGCCACTCATCACTGACCACTGCCCTATTCATATCGCAGTGCCACCATCGGATCGACTTTCGCCGCTCGGCGGGCGGGGATGTAGCAGGCCACGAGCGCCACGGCGATGAGGGTGAGCGAGACGGCAACGAAGGTGAGCGGGTCGGTGGGCTTGACGCCGTAGAGCAGGCTCGCGAGAAATCGTGTCAGCGCCAACGCCCCGGCAACGCCAATTGCAACGCCAATGAGAGCCAGCTTCAGCCCCTGCCCGATGACCATTCCAAGAACATCTCTTTTCTGCGCACCGAGCGCCACGCGAATGCCAATCTCGTGCGTGCGCTGCGCAACGGAGTACGCCAGAACGCCGTAAATGCCCACAATGGTGAGAACCAATGCCATCAGCGCGAATGTGGTCAGCAACCTTGTCTGGAATCGCGGCTCGGCTGTCGTTACGGCAATCACGCTGTTCATGGAGGCGATCGACACAGGCTGGTTCTTGTCCACATTGCGCAGAACTGCACGCAGGCTTCCCGCGACGCTCTCCGGAGGCAAGGCGGTCCTCACCACAAAAGTCATGTGGCTCAGAAAGAACGGATTTGCGGCTTGAGAATAAGGCTGATATATGGCGGGTTCCGATTTTTTTGCCAGTCCTTGCTGCTTAATGTCACCCACAATCCCAACCACAGTGAGCCAATCTTTAGGCCCAGGTTCATCTTCCATCGAAATGCGTTTCCCAATGGGATCTTTGCCAGGCCACAACGTGCGTGCGACAGATTCGCTCACAATCACGACGCCCGGAGCAGTCGCCGTGTCCTCTTCCGTAAACTCGCGCCCGCGCAGCAGCGGTATTCCCATGACCCTGAAATAACCAGGGCTCACGCACGGTTTGTCCACCATGAAGCCCGGGGGCCGCGTTCCTCCTTCCACTTGGAATGTTCCGATTACCAAACCTTCGCCCAGTGGTATCCAGTTCACCATACCTGTCGCAAGTACTCCTGGCAGCCGGGAAAGCTCCGCGAGCGTTCGCGTATGAAAAAGTTGCATCTGACTTGCAGTGCCATAGATGGAATCCGGCAGGTCAACGGTCATGGTCATCACGCTATCGGGCGAAAAGCCCGGATTCACAGCCCGTAGCCTCAAAAAGCTCTTCAGCATCAAGCCCGCGCCCGTCAGCAGGATCACTGCAAGGGCCATCTCGGAAATCGTCAGCGCGCTTCGTATTCCCTTGTGCCCGGCACTCACGCCACGCCCAGTTTGTTTCAGAGATTCGCCTGCCCCGTGACGAGTGGACTGGAAGGCGGGCACAAAGCCCACCACCACGCCAGTGAGAGCCGAGAGGACAAACGTAAACGCCAGGACCCATCCATTGATTTGAATCATCTCCATGCGGGGAACTTTTCCGGCAGGCGCCAGCGCAATAAGAGCCCGGACACTCCAGAAAGCGAGCAACATTCCAGCCGCGCCCCCTATCAGCGAAACCAGAGTGCTTTCCGCGAGCAACTGGCGCGAGAGCCGCCAGTGGCTTGCGCCCAGCGTGCTACGCACAGCCAGTTCCTGCCCGCGGCCGGTTGCTCGTGCTAAGAAGAGGTTGGCCACATTTGCGCACGCGATCAGTAGCACGAATGCGACCGCACCGGCGAACACCAGCAACGACGGTCGAATGTTTGCGACCAACAAATCCTTTAATGGAATGATCTGCGGCAAGCCGCGTCTTTGACCTGGATCGAAAGGTAGACGCTTGGCGAATGTTTCGAGTTCGGCTTGCGCTTGTTGAGGGGTAACGCCTGGCTTCAGCCGCCCCACCACCGGCCGAGTGAACGAATTATGCTGGTTGATTCGAATGGCCAGCGGCATCCACACCTTCGCGCCGGGAAATGAAAATCCGGCAGGCATGACGCCGACCACCGTGCGGTTGACGCCATCAAGGCGAATGGTTTTTCCCAGAATTTCAGAGTCTGAGCCGAACCGCTCTTTCCAGAGTTCGTTGCTTAATACCGCGACACCGTCGTTTCCCGGTTCCCCCTCGCCTGCCAGAAACCTGCGACCGATGCTAGGATTTGTGCGAAGCGTGGCAAAAAAACTCGTCGTTACATACGCTACCGGAATCTGGACTGGATCGCCCGCCCCCGTCAGACTAGCCGTGGTTCCGCTGTTGCTAAAAGAAGCGATCTGCTCGAAAGCTCGGTTTTGGCCAAGAAATTCAAGATAATCGCGGTCCGCGACGCCGGGTTGCCATTCAAAGGGTCCGCCCCTCGGCGTCAGCGAGATCAGGAAGAGCCTGTCCGCCTCCGGAAAAGGCATCGGTCGTAACAACACTCCGTTGACCACCGTGAAAACTGCCGTGTTCGCCCCTATGCCTAAAGCAAGCGTGAGAACAGCGACTGCCGTAAAGCACGGGTTGCGGCGGAGCTGGCGGAGGCCGTAGCGGAGGTCCTGGGCGAGTTCGCTGACGAAGCGCATGCCCCACTTGTCGCGGCATTCTTCCTTCATGCTGGCGACATTTCCGAATTGCCTCTGAGCTGCGTAGCGGGCTTCCTCCGGTGTCATGCCTTTGCGCAGGTTTTCTTCGGTGAGCATGTCGAGGTGGGCGCGCACATCTTCATCAAGCCGTTGTTCGAGCCGTGCCTTGCGGAACAGGCCGATGAATTTTAAAAGCAGCATTCGTAACCCGGTCATGTCAACCCCCAAAACCTGTAGCGGCGGCTTTACGCCGCCAAACACCGACGTGGCGAGGTAAACTCACGGCTGTCCAAATTAGCTGGGAAAAGGCCATTTGGACGGGTTAAGCCCTTTGATTTCAATCGGCACGGTTGCCACCCCAAGATCAGGTTCCTGCTCTGGCCACCGGCTGTCCAAATTAGCGCGAGGTGCCACGCTGAAGTCGGAAAGCGTCCAAAACCCTGTTGGACCAGCGGATTTCGGCCCTATCGTGGCACCCCAGGCCCGGCCAAAATACGCACACTGGCTAGAGGCTGTCCAAATTAGCGAGGTTTGAAAACCTAATTTGGACAAGCCTAAGGTAAACTCGCCGCTACCAATTCATGCATCGCTTCCGGCCAGCAGGCGCGCGATGACGGCGGTCATCCGTTCCCAATTTTCGGCTTCCCTTTTAAGCTGGCGGCGGCCGGCGCGGGTCAGCGAATAGAACCGGGCGCGGCGATTGTTTTCCGAAACGCCCTCCCTGGACGCAATCCAACCCTTCTGATCGAGGCGCAGCAGCGCCGGGTAAAGCGTGCCCTGGTTCAGTTGCAGAAGGTTTTCCGACACCTGCTCGATGCGGCGCGCGATGCCGAACCCGTGCATCGGCCCCATGGTCTCCAGAGTTTTCAGGACCATCAGGTCCAGCGTGCCCTGCAGGACTTCGGCTTTTTCCCGGCTCATGCGCAAATACTCCTTTAGAAGATCAACAGGAGCCACAATACGCCCTTACATGTAGATTGTCAACATGAAAAGCAATCATTTGCGATTGGGTGATTGGTGGTTGGGCGATTGGAAGGATGAAAATCGAGCCGCAGAGTTGTGTTGGTTACGATTCTACCCAGAAATTGGCGTAGAATAGGCGGCATGCTGAAATGGCTAGTGATTGGAGTTGGAGACATCACCACCAAGCGTGTGCTTCCGGCAATTGAGGAAGAGGAGCAGAGCAAGCTGGCCGGGATCGTGACCCGCGATCCGGCGAAAGCCGGGCCTTATGGCGTGCCGGGATTCACCGACCTGAAGGAGGCGCTGGCGAAGACGAAGCCCAACGCGGTCTACGTGGCCTCGCCGGTTTTCATGCACGCTCCGCAGACGATGATTTCACTGCGCGAGGGCTGCCACGTGCTTTGCGAAAAGCCCATGGCCATGAATTATCCCGAGGCCGAAATGATGGTGGAAACGGCAGAGGCGGCAGGCCGCACGCTGGGCATTGCCTACTACCGGCGGACGTATCCCAAGGTGCATCGCGCCATGACCCTGATGCGCGAGGGTGCGATCGGACAGCCGGTGCTGGCCTACGCCTCCTGCCACTCGTGGTTCAAGCCGGAAGACGAATTCCGCGCCTGGCTGGTTGATCCCGACAAGGCGGGCGGCGGCCCGCTCTATGACATCGCCTCGCACCGGATCGATGTGCTCAACTTCATCTTTGGCCAGCCGGCGCGCGTGCGGGCGCAACTGTCGAACGCGGTGAACAAAACGCCGGTGGAGGATTGTGCAACCGTGCTGATCGAATACCTGAACAACGTCCGCGCCATTGTTGACGTGCGCTGGCACTTGCACGTGGAGCGCGACGAGTTCCGCATTATCGGCACTCGTGGCGAACTGGAACTGAGCCCGCTTAACAGCCCCACGCTGGTTTCTCCGCAGGGCCGCGAAGAGGTTCCCAACCATAAAAACATCCACTTCCCTTGCGTGGAAAATTTTGTGGAGGCGGTGCTGGACGGCAAGCCGCTGCTCTCAAGCGGCCGGACGGCCTTGTGGACCGACTGGGTGACGGAGCAGGCCGTGAAGGACAACCTGCGGTCCAATTGACGGCATTGCGGCAACCCAGCAACTGTCTACCCCGCCCGCCGGGCGATTGAGGACCTGGGTTTTGCTGCGCAAGGTCCGCCGCTTGACACGCCGGCCCATCGTCGCTGCATCGCTGAGGAAAGTTTGATTGCACAGGAGGCCCTTGATGATTTTCCCTGTCCCGCGCGAAGTGACCCGGCAGGACGGACGCCTGAAGGTGGATGGGTCCACCGTAATCCTCGTGCCGGAGCTTGCCTCGAGCTCCGACCTGTTTCTTGCGTCGTTCCTTTCGGCGGAGATGGCCAATCATTACGGGTTGCCTCTGAGAGTTCGTCGCGCGACTGCAATTCCGAAGGCCGAGCGATTCTTTCTGCTGGGTGACGCGTCGAATCCGCTGGTGCGGCAATATCGTGAGACTCGGGGAATCCAAGGCCCGAGCGGGAGTGCTCAGCCCGAAGGCTACGTGCTGGATGCGACGGAGCAGTCCGTGGCGGTCCTGGGGAACGACAGGCCGGGCGCCTTTTACGGAGTGCAAACGCTCCGCCAGATTCTCGAAAGGGCTGACGGCGGACTTTCCGTCCCGGCGCAGCAGATTATTGACTGGCCGCATAAGCCGTTCCGCGGAATCTACATTTTCCTGCCCGGCCGGCGCGACATTCCGTATTTCAAGCGGTTCGTTCGTGAAGTGATGGCTCCCTCGAAGCTCAACAAGCTGATTGTTGAGATGGATGCGGGAATGCAATTCGATCGTCATCCGGAACTGAATGCCGGCTGGATCGACTTTACCAAGGACATGAAATACACGCGCCGCGGGCGCTCGACCGGACCGCACGAGCAGTTCCAGGATTCCGGCAACATGGTTTTCACAGACGGCGGCGTGCTGGAAAAGGACGAGGTCGCGGAACTTGTGCAATACGCGCGGCAACATTACGTGGACATCATTCCGGAAATCTCCACGCTGACCCACTCCTACTACCTGCTGACCCGTCACCGCGAGCTGGCAGAGATCCAGGAGGCCGAGTGGCCCGACACCTACTGCCCAAGCGCACCAGCAACTTACAAGCTGGCATTTGATGTAATGGATGAATACCTGGAGGCGATGCAGCCGCGCCTGGTACACATCGGCCACGACGAATGGCGGATGCCCTGGGGAATCTGCCCGCGTTGCAAGGGAAAAGACCCAACCGTCCTCTTCGCCCAGGACGTGAATAAGATTTATTCGTACCTGAAAGAGCACGATGTTGAGGTCGCCATGTGGGGCGACCATCTGATCGAGCGAGTCCGCGGGAAGGTCCTCCAGGATGCCCGCAGCCCCGAGGGATATCATTACCAGACGCCCGGAGCGCTTTCCCCCCAGCAGGTGCACGACCTGATTCCAAAAGATATTTTGATCTTCAACTGGTTCTGGAACAACCGCGAAGAAGGCTCCGGCGAGGAGAATGATACCGAATTGGATGACTTCGGTTTCCATCAGGTGTACGGAAATATGACTCCGGAGATTCAGGATTACGAACGGCGAAGCCGGCGGCAAGGCGTGCTGGGCGGAGCTCCTTCCAGTTGGGCGGAAACCACCGAGTTCAATTTTGGCAAGGACATGATGTATGACATTCTCGGCTGCGCCAATCTCACGTGGTCGCCTCATCAGCTTGACCCTAAAGAAATTTCAGAGACGGTCCAGAAAGTGCTGCCTGTCTTTCGGCGACGAGTCTCCATGGAGCTCTGGCCGAGCGCTGACGATCCAGTGGAGGCCATCGACATCAGCGGGCATCTAAATGCGCCGGCTGGAAAAAACAATCCTCCGGGCATTGACTTTACCTCCTTGCGAAGCGGCATCATCCGCGCAAGCAGCATGGAATTTAATCTGGCCGACCCGGCCCAAAATGGCGGCAGGAACACCATCGTGGTTGCCACCGGCGATAAGAAAACCGAGCCGGGTGCAGCAACAATTCCCCTGGGTGACGACGTAAGCAGCATTGTTTTTCTCCATGCCTGTTCCCTGCCCGCGCAGAATTCCATGGCGTTTTTCGAAACCTGGGACGAAGCTGACACCGCGGACCTGCTCGGCTTTTATCAATTCGTGTACGAGGACGGATGGGTGGAAACCGCTCCCATTCGCTACGGTGTGAATATTCTGGAGGCCGGCTGGGGTAAAAAGCATGACCCGAGAAATGTGGCCTGGCAGGCCGAACTTGTCGATTCCGGCAAGACTGCCGGCGAGCGCATCTCGTTTTTTGCGTACGAATGGATCAACCCGCGTTTTGGCAAGCGCGTCGAGGAAATCCGGCTGGAGGGAATTTCCGGATTCAAAGACTTTCGCGACCTACCCACTGCCGGCAATGCCATCATGCTGCTGGCCGTGAGCGTGGTCAGGAAGCGGCCTGCGGGAAAACAGAGAGCAACCAGAAGTTCCCGGGCTTGAGCTGGCGGGCCTCGAAAGCAATCCGACAAGTTGTGCGTTAGCTCAAAATTCCTGCTGGCATTATCAGTCGTAAAAAAGGAGGGAAAATGCGGCGCCGACAATTTCTGGGCAAATCGGTTGCAGCATCGGAGGTCTTGCTCGGACTTGGCGGAGGAATGGCCTTCAGCCCGTACCAGAAGCCCGATGCCGCGCCGGAGTCACAGACCAGCGACCGGCCAACCAGCGGGCCGGTGTTCGATTGGCGCGATCTGCAACGCGGATTTCCCAAAACCGTCAATCCCGCTTACCGGCATGCCCCCGCAGAGGCTCTGGAGGCGTGGCAGGACCAGAAATTCGGCATCCGCGTTCACTGGGGCCTCTACTGCCTCATTGGCAGCGACGCCTCCTGGTGCTTGCCACATTCCTCCCGCGAGTTCCAGGATGTCTACAATACGCTCTACGAGTTTTTCAATCCCACCGATTTCGACCCGGACTCCTGGATGGACCTGTTCCAGCGCGGCGGAGCAAGGTTCTTCACCATCACCACAAAACACCACGAGGGGTTTTGCATGTGGCCCACCGAGACAGTGGTGAAGTCCATCAGGCGCGCGCCCCATGGCCTTTCCTTTACTCCCAGACATGAACCGAACTTTCAGGATTGCCTGATCCACTACAGCGTGATGGATTCGCCCTACAAAAAGGATATTGTGGGGACCCTGATCAAAGCGGCGCGAAAACGAGGAGTGGGCGTGGGCTTGTACTATTCGCACGTCGACTGGCACGATCCGGCATTTGCCTGGGACCCTTACAGCATGTATTACGACCCCAATTTCACCCCACAATCCGATCCCAAGCGCTGGCGAACGTTTATCAATCAGGAACGAAAACAACTTCAGGAGTTGATGACCTGGTATGGGCCGATTGACCTCTTATCGCTGGATATCGCATGGCCCGAGGCGGCGTCCCAGGAGATCGCCGAACTCGCCATGATGGTCCGGAAGCTGCAACCGAATATCCTGATGCGGCAACGCGGCATCGGGCCCTATGGAGACTACTACACGCCGGAGCGGGAAATTCCTGCCGATTTTTCCAAGGGAAACTGGATGGTGATCTACCCCGGCGGGCAGGCTTTTTCTTATCTGCCGAACGATGTTTATAAGCCCAAAGAATGGGTGCTGGAAAGCCTGATCGATATTGTCGCCAAGGGTGGAAATTTCCAGGTCGGCTACGGTCCCATGCCCGATGGGAGCTGGCCGCAGGAAACCATAGAGCGTTTGAGCTACGTTGGCGATTGGCTCAACGTCAACGGTGAAGCGATTTACGCGACCCGCCCATGGAAAGTTTATAAGCAAGGCGAGAACGTCCGATTTACTCGAAGCAAAGACGGCCGGCATCTTTATGTCATAAGCCTGAAGTGGCCTGGAAACCGCTTCGTGGTGGAACCAGTTCGCGCAGTTCCCCAAAGCCCTGTCGTGATGCTTGGCGTAGAAAAACCATTGGATTGGCAGCAGCAAGGCAACTCGCTGGCAATTGAAATCCCGCCGGAAGTGGCTGCCAACAAACCGTGCAAACAGGCTTTCGCCTTCAAGATCCGGAAAGCATCTGAGTGAGCTTCGCCACGCTCTACCGGGCCTCTGAGAAGCGTACCTCTACACAAGGCGAAGGCTCGCCGGCCTCAGGTTACCAACCCACAACAATCAGGGCATAGGTTTTCATTTCGGGAAGGCTGAAGGATGCGGCGTGCGGTTGAGTTTTGAAGGGAAGATCGACTGCCGCGCTGTGTTCGATTTCGTAAAGTTTTACGCTTTTCGCGGTTTCTCCCCCGGGCAGGCGGCAGACGATGTCGATGCCGGAAATTGAGGAGGCCGTTTTGGCGTTATAGTTCACCAGATGCACCATGGCGCGGTGCTGGTCCGGCTGCCAGACGAGATTCGCCACCAGGAATTCCGGCCCTGAGATCTCGACGGGCATTTCAGAGTTGGCCGCCCATCGAATCTCACCGATAAGTTCTTCCGAATTCGCCGGGCGCTTCCAGAACTTGTTGTCAATGGTGAAGTACGGCTCCGTCTTCGGAAGCGGTCCGTCAAAAGGGATTCCCGGGAAGTACACTACCCGACCCTTCCCCACCAATTTCCTGACCGGCAATCCAGAGGAGATCTTCACTGCTCGTACATGTTCTTCGTAGGAGCTTGCAGGCTGTTGCCCGTCCGCCAAACCTTTCAATCCCGGCTCGACCCGCAGCCGGCGCCATTCGTCGTAAAGGCCCGCCTGGCCGGTGGCAATCAATCCACCTCCGTTCTCAACGCAGCTTCGAATTTTTGCGATCTGCTCATCCGACAGACATTCCGAATCCGGAAGAACCAGGACTTTCAGGTTTGAGAGATCGGGCAAAGGCTCGTCAAAAATCAGATGGAACGGGACGCGCGATTGGATTAGGGCCTGCTCAACCAGGATGGCGCTCAATTGCGCTCTGGCGTTGTGATAAGTAATGGAGGGATAGGACCGCAAAACGCCAACGGTGGCCAGATCGAGCGCTCCAACGAACAGGTCGCGGTGCTTCCTGTAGAATGCGATGTAATCGAGCATCCAAACCGAAAGCGGAGCGATGCCTGCCCTGCCAATCGTCTGGTTGAAGGCCAGCTTTTCCGCTGTGGCCACTTCGCTGGGAGATACGGTCACCAGAACGTTGTCATAAGCCCGCGCCAGCTTGTAACTCCGGATCTTGGAAACAAGCCGCCCATCCTCGGGAAAGTATTCAGCGAAATTTTCCTCTTCCGTCACATAGGCGTCCGTCGAAGTAAGCAGCCGGCAGTGATCGATGCCATTCATCCATGCGCGGTTTCCGCCTGTAATGCCGTGAGGATTGATTTCGATAGCCACTTCAGGATTGAGCGACTTTGCGTACTCGGCCATCTGCCTCAGAGCGTCTGCCATCACCTGGCAGCGGAAATCAACCCACTCCTGGATGGCCGGATCGAAGACGATCGCCATCCTCTCCGGCGGATTATTCCGGTTCCACTGCGGCGGATTAATATGGTCAACATTCTCGAATCCAAATCGCTGCCGAAGTTTTTCCGGCGAATACTTGGACCTCAAGTAAGTTCGGAATCCGTTGACGCAACTCGGACTGTGACAGGAATCGGGTTCGGGGTTGAGATCGAAATTATCAAAATGGATGTAGTCCGTCTTAACCTCCTCGACCGCAAAGCGAACCAGCTTCTTGAGATACGCGAGGTATTCCTGGTTTGAAAAGCACGGGCGATAGCGGAAAGATTGCTGGTAGCCATAAGTCAGCAGGATGGGCAAACCGCTGGCGTCCCGCTGAATCCAGTCCTTGGCGCGCGGCTCCTCGGCGAAAAATGTCTCGTACATCATGGTGTTCCACTGGAGATAGGTGTCAATCTTCATCCCATAGCGATGGGCAATTTCGGCGGTCCGCTTGGTCTCCAGCATCTCCGGCATTTCGGCAGCCATTCCAAACCCCTTGTAGAAGTGGGTATGGAAGACCTCGACGCCCTGGTCTTTGAGCTGGCGGATCAGGGCCTCACTCTGGTTCCAATCGTGGATTTTCCTGGCATCGAGCTCTTCGCCCCCGCGCCGGAGAACATAAATGTAGGGCTCATGGAGCCCGCCTGCCGTGATAAATCCGTTTCGGACCCAGCGCGCTCCTTTCAGTGGATCCGCGTTGGCGGGAAAACCGCTTGCCCCGATGTTCCCGACCTGCGACGCAACCATTCCAGCCATGACACTGCCCATAAAATCTCTGCGGTCCATCACTTCCTCCAGGCATGAAACGGAGTTATAAACGTCGGGGAGTATAGCACAGGGGCAGGGGCTGGTTTTGCGTCCTCAATGGCACTGGCCACGCCCCTCAGACTCATCTTCCCTTCACTGAGGACTAAATAGACTGGACGATGTGGTCCCGTTGCTTGAAGCCAAACGAGCGAACTCCTTGCAGGCGCCCAATTATCCTTCACAACGCTCGACCGCAGGTCAAAATGGCCAGCTTCCCCTTCTGACCGGCGCCCTTGTTGAGCGCACTTTCTCTTCGCTTATTTGTTCTGTCCCAGCAGCCGGAGATATTGGGCTGACAGCGATTGATCTGGACGGACTGTCGAGACCTCGAACCGGTCACTTGCGCCTGCTGCGATGTAGGCGTCCTTCGTCCAGCGATAAGCCTCCGCGGCGGCCGCAAGGTCAATGGGTCGCCGCATGGCGTCCACTGAAGAGAGCAGGGTCAAACGTCTATCTGCCACAGCCGCGGCGACCTGCGGCAGGTCGAAATGGTGGAGAACATCAAGAATGAAAACATCAGCCCCGTGCAGATAGCGGTCCGTGGTAGTTAGTGAGCGGTACGAAAGCAATCCCGCGTGGCAAACCACCGATTTGATGCGTGGGTCAAGGGCCGCCGCGTAGAGCGCCCAGAGCGCCCCCATATCCTTGCCAATGACCCAGACACCAGAGGCATCAGCTTCCGGGCGAGATAAGGCATAATCCACTGCGCGCTGGATATCCTGCACACGCGATCCAAGCAGTGAACTGTTCATGTACCAGGCCATGTACGCCAGCGCCGTTTCGGCGTTGAAAAGGTGAGCGTACTCGCCTCCGTGGCTGCTCTCATGGAGCGGACGAGTCTCTCCAATCCCGCGCACATCCACCGCGATCACCACATGGCCGCCGCTGGCCATCTGTGCGAGGACTCCCGGTTCCATTCCGGAGCATTCTTCTCCGGCAAATTCCATTCCGTCGGCAGCCATGCCTTCCTCATTGAAATAAAGGATCATCGGCGCGGCCGGTCGCCTTTCTTCGGGCAGGTAGACCCAGGCAGGCAGGTAAATCTCCGGCTCCGAGAGGAACTCCAACTTGTCGATTTTGTAGCCTTTTTCCGGCACCGTGGCGACCTTGCGTGGGTTGAGCGGATAATCATTTCTCTGGTAGCGCAATAACCTTCGGATCTGGTCGCGCATTTGGTCGCAGTGAGATGTGACCTCTTGATTGTTCCTGGGCGCCGGCCTGTCAGGCGGCAGCGCGGCCTGTTTTTCAAATATGAGCGACCAGACCGTCTTACCATGTTGCGAGTAACGAATCGATCCGTTTGGCGTGCAGTACAGGTCCTCCGGC
The DNA here is from genome assembly GCA_035712365.1 of Terriglobia bacterium. Classification (NCBI taxonomy): domain Bacteria; kingdom Pseudomonadati; phylum Acidobacteriota; class Terriglobia; species Terriglobia bacterium. The sequence goes on along the minus strand of DASTAW010000064.1, from coordinate 12,988 downwards.
TTTTCCGGCACAAGCGCAGGCTCACGGTCGGGACCAGGACGACCATAGAACCATCGGCTGAACCAGTCCGCCGTCGCAAGCCTTAATTTGTAAGTCCAGGCATGGGGGCTGTCGGCAGACACCGTAGAAAACTTTTCGGCTACGCCCAACAGCCGGTAGGCGGACTTAATGGACGCTGCGGCATCGTCAAAGCCCTTTGAACGGTGTTCGATGCTGGCGAGCAACGGCCGGGGCGCAATGGCAATCTGCTCGTCCACATGGTCGATCCCGTAGATGGCCGCAGGAAAAATATTTTGTTCAGCATCTGCAGGTCCCAGCGGGCTGAACAGGGGCACGTTTACCGGCCAGCGATTTGCCGTCCCGCCTTCGTGAATCACAGCGCACTTGACTCGCCCGTCCAGCGCGCTGATGAACTTGGTTAAAGTCCCGCCACCCGAATGGCCCGCACAGCCGATCCGCGCGGGGTCAACCTCCTGGCGCGTGAGCAGATAATCGATGGCGCGCATGCCATCCCAGATGTGGTATTGCGTCAAGCTTTCGCCCATCAGCAGCAGAAGTTGGCCGGCCATCGAGTGCTCGTATACGGGATCGCCCAACCCCGGATCGCTGCGGCCGGTCTCCGGGTTCCAATAGTACCGGCGCTCGCCCTGCCCGATCGGATCGTAGGCGAGCACGACGAAGCCATTCTTGACAAGGCTCAAATACGCCGTCTGGTAAGTTGGAATCATTCGTGCGATCCCGTAATGCCCGCACGGTGAGATGATGCCAGGGAAGGGTCCGGACCTGCCGGAGGGAACATAGAGGCTGGCTGTAACCCAGAAGTCCAGGCGACTCTGGAACATCAGTACTTCGATGTTGTAGCCGTCACGCTTCAGAACTCTTATCCTGATGGGAGTGAGCGGGCTTTTCTCCGGAAGCCCGCCGATCATTTCGATGAACTTCTGCCGGACAAACCGGTTGCGCGCACGAAGCGCTTCGAGCGTTTTAATCTCCTGGCGGTTCCGGTCCCATTGCGCGCAGAAATTATTCAACCCTTTTGACAGATATGATACGAGCATGTCTGGCGCCGCCAGACCACCGAGTGCCGCTGTCTTGGCGGGCACACTCGCTCTATGCGTGGGAAAGGTTGTCAGTCCGAGTGATCCTGCCCCCGCTCGAGTGACGAATTCTCTTCTATTCACGGTATGCGCTCTCCTTAGCTGCTTATCCCGCGCTGCAACGAAATCAAGCCTGTAGCTGCGGCAGGCTGGACTCGGACCGGCGCCCAAACTGAGGACGCAAGAGTTCCAAAGTTCCAGCCTCGGTACGAATGATACATTAGACCGACACACTCCCAGGCAGGTGAGTTGGTAGGATTCCCGGGTATGCGGCTTCAGTGAGGTGGGCAGGCCGGTTTCCTGAATCGAAGCCTGCGGAGGAGGTGTTTCCGGCCTGTGAAGATGGCCGCATTAACACTCAGCCATCCTCCGGCCGCGTCAGCGGGAAAATGTAGAACACTACTCACACATCCGAATGGAAGCCAAGGGGGGCCGCTCTGGATGGTAGCGTGCAACCTGTCACGGTCGAAGCTGCTATGCACCAAGACGTGCGCCAACAAGAGAGCCCAAAATCGGTGGTGCTTTAAATCGCTGAATTGATTGGTGGGCCTGGGTAGAGTTGAACTACCGACCTTCCCGACCTTGTCGGGACGCTCTAGCCAACTGCTGGATCGTCGTACGGCTCTTCATGCGTTTCAATTCACGCTCGCGGCTGGCTGCGCCGGAACGGCTTGAAAATTCTTCGGCATGGAATAACTCCCAGGGACCGCGACCGCGGGTCGATGGATTTCGACCGTTGTTGTGTTCCTGGAGGCGCTTTCGCAGATTCTCGGTGTGGCCCACATAAAATTGGCCGGTCGACAGGCTACGAAGAATGTACATTTGGAACGGCATCACCGTTTGCACTGGTGGGCCTGGGTAGAGTTGAACTACCGACCTCACCCTTATCAGGGGTGCGCTCTAGCCACCTGAGCTACAGGCCCTTGCTGTTGCGTGGCGGGATCCAGACCATGCCGGAACTCGTCCTCTGCAATGGGTTTTACCAGTATAGGCAATGCTTCCGCTTTCTGGCAAGCGGAAGATCGGTTCCGAGGGCCATGAAATATTATGTCATCCAATTTCCTCCGAGGCGCATCTAAGACCACAGAGCTTCAGAAACTGCAAGTCGCGTTTTTCGGCATCGTGTGGTTAAATTAAAAGCAGGGCGGACCGTCTTCAGCGCCGGCAATCCAGGAACACGACGGGACCTGAACATGAAAACCAAGAATCCGAACGTTGAGAAGAGCACGCTCGCCAATGGCCTACAGGTGGTTACCGAGACCATGCCGGCCGTGCGGTCAGTATCCATGGGGGTCTGGCTGCGGACCGGATCGCGGCATGAGCGTGAAGATCAGAACGGCATCGTCCACTTCCTTGAACACATGGTCTTTAAGGGGACTCTGAATCGCTCCGGCGAGGAGATCGCCCGCGCTGCTGACGCCATTGGGGGCCATCTTGACGCTTTTACGACCAAGGAGTTTACGTGCTTTTCCATCAAAGTGGTTGATGAACACCTGCCCAGGGCATTCGACATCGTGGCAGACCTGGTGAAAAATCCTCTGCTTCGATCGAGCGATATTGCCAAGGAGTCGAGGGTGATCCAGGAAGAGATCAAAATGGTGGAAGATACGCCAGACGACCTGGTCCATGAAATTTTCAGCAAGAGCTATTGGCCGCACCACTCCCTGGGACGTCCCATCCTGGGTACCCGGGCAACGGTTGGCGGATTCAACCAGCGGCGGCTGCGTGACTTTTTCCGGCGGCATTACGTGCCCGGCAACATGCTCATAACCGCAGCCGGACACCTGACCCACGGCCAGGCGGTAGGCCTCGCAGAAGAACAATTTGGCCGACTATCCCAGGGGAACGTCACGGCGGCGGGCCCAATCCCCGTGGCCCACCCTCACGCGCTTTATCGCCGCAAAAAGGAGCTTGAGCAAACCCACATCTGCCTGGGCACGCCTGCATATCCTTACGCCCACGAAAAGCGGTTCGCCAGCTATGTCCTCAACACTATTCTCGGCGGCGGAATGAGTTCGCGGCTGTTCCAGAACATCCGGGAGAAGTATGGCCTGGTTTACGCCGTCTTTTCAGGACTGAGCGCCTACCGGGACGCCGGAATCCTGAGCATCTATGCCGGCACCGCGCCGGGCAATGCCCGCAAAGTGGTCAACCTTATCATCGCGGAATTCAAAAACCTCAAGAACAACTCGATCCCCGCGGACGAATTGCAACGGGCCAAGGATTACCTGAAGGGAAGCCTGTTGCTGGGCCTTGAATCCACCACCAGCCGCATGGCCAATATCGCCCGCCAGGAATTGTATTACGGGCAGTGCATCACCTTGGACGAGGTGTCTGCCCGTATCGACACGGTGACTCGCGAGGACGTTGTCGAGGTGGCGCGTGAACTCTTCCAGACTGAACGGATTGCCGTCACCGTGCTGGGACCGCGCCGGGGTTTCAATCTCAGCCGTGACCAGCTCGAGTGCTGAGGCGTTCTATTTCCCCGCCATGACGAAATCAAGCTCTCGCAAAGGCGCTAAGGCGCAACCAAGAGCCGATTGAAAACCCATTTTTTATCTGCCATGACCCCTTGCGACTTTGCGCCTTCGCGTGAGGTCGGAGGATCTCTGTCTTTGCTCCTGAGGTCTGGAGCCGGACTTTTCTCCCCTCGCTCCCGATCCTGCCGCAACTTTCTGTTAACAATCATCTGGCCATTTGCGTATCAAGAGTAGCAAGGGATGAAGCCCGGGGACAGCCCGGGCAGTGACCGGCGGTCAGGCTGCGATGCCCGCGGCGAACGTGCCGCCAGCCTGTGCCAGCGGTCCCCAGATAGAGGAGGAGCAAATGCCCCATGAACTGATTCCGATCCTCGCAATTCTGACGATATTTCCGGGGATTGTCGTCGTTTTCTGGCTGGTCTTCAGCACTTTTCGCAGGATGAAAGTTGCACGGATACAGGCCGAAGTCCACTCGAAGCTGATCGAGAAAATCGGCTCCAGCCAGGAGTTTTTGACATTTCTAGAAACCGACTCCGGCAAGAAGCTGGTGGCTTCAATCGGGATTGAACAGCCGAACCGCAACCCTTACAATCGAATCCTGGCTTCGATCCAGGCGGGAGCGATTCTGGTGTGCGTCGGCATTGCGTTCTTGATCATCGGAGTCAACTTTTCTGATGTGGCAGAAGGGTTCAAAATCCTGGGTGCTCTCGGCCTGGCACTGGGAATCGGGTTCCTGATCTCGTCCGGACTGTCCTATCGCCTGTCAAAGAACTTCGGGCTGTTTGACCGCGAGCGTTCGGTCCAAAAATTCGTCGCCTGACCCGGAGAATACCGTGGACCGAGGCAATAACATGCTGACACGGGCTGTAGCTCTGGCCAGGGGCGAAGCCGCAAGGGCCGAAGCGGAGGATAAGTCCCTCGCGATGGACGAGGAAAGCTTCCGGACAGTCTACGAGCGCACGGCACGCCCGCTGTGGGCGTACCTCGCGCGAGTTTCGGGCGATTCGGCGCTTGCTGACGATCTTCTCCAGGAATGTTATTGCCGCTTTCTTTCTCTCACGGACCCGCCGCAGGAAGACGCGCACCGAAAGAATTACCTGTTTCGGATCGCCACGAACCTGCTCCGAGACCACTGGCGGGCGATCCAAAGGCACGGAGAGACCACCATCGAAACCGCCGACGTGCCCTCGCAGGATCACGACGTGGCAAATGTTCCGCTGCGTTCGGATTTGGGCCGCGCGCTTGCAAGGCTCAAACCCAGGGAACGCCAGTTACTCTGGCTGGCCTATGCTGAAGGCGCCAGCCACAGAGAAATCGCAAAAGCTTCCGGAATGAAAGAAGCCAGTGTGCGCCCGCTGCTGTTTCGAGCCCGAAAAAAGCTCATGGACCTGATTGGCGGCGCGGCACTGGAACCCAGGAAGGCGTGATTATGAAACACCAAGTTTGCGAAAACGAAGCCCGAATTCTCGAAGCCCTGGGCCAGGGGGTGGCTCCTGAGTCCATGCAGGAACCACTGCGCCGTCACCTCGCCGGTTGCCCCTCCTGCGCCGAAATTGTCTCTGTCTACAAACTTTTCCAGATCGACAGCCAATACCTCTGTGCCGCTGCGTCGTTGCCCGATGCCGGCCGCGTCTGGTGGCGCGCTCGGCTGGCCGCCCATCGGGCTGCTGCCAACGAGGCCCTGCGCCCCATCATGATTGCGGAAAGGTTTGCGACGGCCATAGGCGGCGGTGCGCTCATTGCCTTGCTGGTCGCCGCGCTCCCCTGGCTGGCGGGACAAATGGTACATCGCACGGTTTTCTCGGACACCATCGTGTACTCATTTTCTCTTTCCTCCCTGATCGTCTCGAGCGCCGTTGTCTGCCTGCTGTTGATGGCTGGCGCTCTTTACGCTCTGTGGACAGAAAAATAAGGCCGCACCGCTATTTCGATATCCGCTCCAGCCAAGCTGCTTTATAATTCCACCAATGCTTTGCTGAAGCCGGCGCCCGGCGCCTGCTTTGATCTGAAGGTTGCGGAGAGGCTGGTTGAGCGTCCGAATCTGCGTGTTGGGTAGCGGAAGCAAGGGCAATTCCACGTTGGTGGCGACGGAGCGCACACGCCTGCTGGTGGACGCGGGCTTCAGCAGGAAAGAAACCTTCCGCCGCCTGGCCGCAGCCGGGGAGCGAACCGACGGCTTTGACGCCCTGCTTGTTTCCCATGAACACATCGACCACATTAACGGCCTGAAGTCGCTGGCGCTGGCCCTTAAAGTCCCCATTTACATCACCGGCCCAACGCGGGAAATCATCCAATGGGACCCGCGCCTCAGGGCATTTGAAACCATTTCCCCCGGCGAAAAATTCACCATCGGCGATTTCGAGATCGCTCCCTTTTCCATCCCGCACGATGCCGTCGATCCTGTTGCCTTTACATTTACGGCGGAAGGCGTCAAGGTCGGAGTGATTACTGACCTGGGTTACATTCCGCAGCTCGTCAAGCAGCATGCGCTCGGCTGCCACTGCCTGGTGTTTGAATCGAACCACGATCTTGACATGCTGAAGACGGGACCGTACCCGTGGTTCGTCAAGCAGCGCGTGATGAGCAGGCACGGCCACCTTTCAAACAACGCTACGGCGGGATTCCTCGCCGACGACTACGACGGCACAGCGGAGGTTTTGGTGCTGGCCCACCTGAGCGATAAAAATAATCACCCTGGCCTGGCTATGCATTCCGCCAATCAAGCCTTCGATAAACGCGGCAAAGGCCGCCCCGCCGAACTGCACCTGGCCAGCCAGACTGAACCCTCCAGAATTTTCCAATTCTAGTCCGCAGATTACGCAGACTGCACAGATTAAAAAGACCAAATGGAAAAACTTCATGTAAACTGACTGGCTATTTATGCCGGTTGAAGATAAAAGAGACCCTCGGACGCATGCCCTGATTGGGGCCGCAATGGAAGTCCATCGCCAGCTTGGCTGCGGATTTTTGGAGGCGGTTTATCAGGAGGCATTTCACCATGAACTGCTCGAACGGAGCATTCCCTTCCAGCGCGAAGTCCATATTTCCGTTTTCTACAAAGGCAGCCGGCTGGCAGCGGATTATCGCGCGGACTTCGTGTGTTTCGGCTCAGTGGTTGTCGAGGTGAAGGCGTTGCAAAAACTCACGGGGATTGAAGAAGCTCAGGTGATTAGCTATTTGAAGGCAACTGCCCGCGAGGTGGCCTTATTATTAAATTTCGGCGCAAAATCATTGGAGTTTCGCCGATTTATTTTTTCTAAGTCATTGAAATCTGCGTAATCTGCGAAATCTGCGGATTGAATCTGTGTCATCTGTGTAATCTGTGGATTAACTCCGTGGAGAGAAAATGATTCCTCGATATACCCGCCCGGAAATGGGCGCCATCTGGAGCGACGAGAACAAATTCCAAAAATGGTTAGAGGTGGAAATCGCCACGGCGGAAGCCGAAGCGGAAGCCGGCCTGATTCCCAAAAGCGCCGCGCGCGCCATCCGCCGCAAAGGCCGCGTGGACGTCGAGCGCGTGCTGGAAATCGAGAAGGAAGTGAAGCACGACGTCATTGCCTTCACCACCAACGTGGCCGAGCACGTGGGCCGGGAAGCCCGCTATCTCCACTTCGGGCTTACGTCGAACGACGTAGTCGATACGGCCCAGGGCCTGCTGATCAAAGACGCTTCACGGCTGCTTCTCGAAGACATTGACCGGCTGGCTGCCGTACTAAAAAAACGTGCCTTCGAGTTCAAGCATACGCCCATGGTGGGACGAACACACGGCATCCACGCCGAACCCATCACCTTTGGAGTGAAGATCGCCGTCTGGTACTCCGAATGCCAGCGGAACCGAGAACGGCTGGCCTATGCTGCCGACGAGATGCGCGTGGGAAAGACTTCCGGAGCGGTGGGCATCTATTCGCACCTGAGTCCGGCAATTGAAAAGAAGATACTGGCAAAGCTCGGCCTCAAGCCTTCGCCCGCCGAATCGCAGGTGATCCAGCGTGACCGGCATGCCTTCTACGTTTCAACGCTGGCCGTCATCGCCGCCTCGCTCGAAAAGATTGCGCTTGAAGTTCGCGGCTTGCAGCGCACCGAAGTCCGGGAGGCGGAGGAATTTTTCTCCGCCAAACAGAAGGGCTCATCCGCCATGCCGCACAAGCGAAACCCGGTGACCGCCGAGCAAATCTGCGGCCTGGCGCGCGTGGTGCGAGCCAACGCCCAGGCGGCGCTTGAAAACGTGGCGCTGTGGCACGAGCGCGACATTTCCCATTCATCCGTTGAGCGAGTTATCCTTCCCGACTCGACCATCCTGGTCGATTACATGCTCAACAAGACCGCAAACCTGGTCGAGAAAATGTTCGTCTATCCCGAGCGCATGCAGGAAAACCTCGATCTGCTCAAGGGCCTGATCTTTTCCGGCCAGTTGCTGCTGGACCTCACCGAAAAGGGCGTATCGAGAGAGGAAGCTTACCTCTGGGTGCAGCGTAATGCCATGCAGGTGTGGAAAACAGGTGAGGATTTCAAATCGCTCGTCCAGCGCGATCCCGACATCAGCAACCGCCTGTCAGCCAAAGAAATCGCAGCGGTGTTCAACGCTAATCGTTACCTCAGACACGTAGACCAGATTTTCAGGCAGGTATTTGGAAGGTAAGGTCGGCCCCACAGCCTGCGCCGCAGGCCGCCCAGGTTCAGTTGGTCTATTGTTTGAGGATCGAGATTTTCATTCGTGGACGAGGGTGCGGGTGTCCCAAAGGGGAAGCGACTTTTAATGTGCCGAAGCACGTACCGCGCGGCGGGACTTTCATCGCCCGATGCCCCGCTCTTCGGTCCGGGTACTACCCGCACCCGGTCTCAGAATACTCCCGCGGGACTAAACTGCAAGAGTTGAAAGCAACCATTACCGCCCGAAGAAGAAGGACTACAGCCGGTTAATCACGCTTGCCAGGTAACCCGCGCCGAAGCCGTTATCGATGTTGACGGTGGCAATGTTGGACGCGCAACTATTCAGCATGCCGAGCAGCGCCGCGACGCCGCGAAAGCTGGCACCGTAACCGATGCTGGTGGGGACGGCAATCACCGGCACACCGACCATGCCGGCCACCACGCTGGGCAATGCGCCCTCCATGCCCGCGACAACAATAATGATTCGGGCGCTGCGAAGCTGCTTGCTCTCGCTCAGAATGCGATGGATGTTCGCCACGCCAACATCGTAAATAACCTCGACGCGGTTGCCCATCACCTCCGCCGTCACCTGGGCTTCTTCCGCCACGGGAATGTCGGAAGTGCCCGCGCTCACCACCAGGATCTTGCCCTTGCCGCGGATTTTGCGGTCACGCTGGATGGAAATTGCGCCGGAAAGGGCATGAAACTGTGTGCGCTGGTCGAGCGGCTTAATCAGCTCATACAACTCCTCATTGCCACGCGTGATCAGGATATTATGGCGATTGCGCAACATGCCCTGGACGATTCCCACAACGTGGTCAGGCGACTTGCCGCGGGCGAAGATGACTTCCGGGAATCCCTGCCGGAGCGAGCGGTGATGATCGATGCGGGCATACCCGATATCTTCAAACGGAAGGTTGCGCAGACGGTCAACGGCCGCCTCCACGCTGAGTTTCCCGCTCCGCACCTGCTCGAGCATTGCTGTGATTTCTTCTGGTGACATTCCCCCACCGTTTCCAGCCCTCCCTTTGACGAGGGCGCGTTCAAATTGGCCTGGCGGCATGCGGTCAGAAAAACAGGTTGTCGTGTCCACGAGACTTCCGCGCCAGTCCGAATGCTATGAGTATAACAAACGAATGAGGTGTTCCGGCTTTCCTTGACTTTGCGTAAAGGGCTGGCGGAGAATCCGTCTTATGGGTTCCTTGCCGCTTCCCGGCCTTAAAACGGTGGTGCTAGGCGTCACCGGCGCCAGCGGCTCGGTGTTTGCGCGCCGCATGCTCCAGATGCTCGAATGCGACGGGCGCGTGGGCAGAATTCACCTGGTCATCTCGGGCGCGGGACTCAAGGTTTTGCGCGAAGAACTGGAGCTGGACGTTTCTAAAAGCGCTTCTCTTCCCGCGGCGATTGCCGATGGTCCGGCCCCAAAGACCGAATACCTGCTGGACTCTGACATCGGCGCTTCGATTGCCAGCGGCTCCTATCGCGTGGACGGCATGGTCGTCGTTCCTTGCAGCACGGGCTGCCTGGCCCAGATCGCTCACGGCATCAGTTCGACGCTGATCGAGCGGGCCGCGGATGTTTGCCTGAAGGAACGACGCCCGCTGATCCTGGCCGTGCGCGATACGCCTCTTAGCCGCGTGCACCTGACCAACATGCTGCGGGCACAGGAAGCCGGAGCCGGAATTTTCCCCATCATGCCGGCTTTCTATCACCGGCCCCGCACGATTGACGACCTGGTAACCCAGTTCTGCTGCCGCGTGCTGGTCCATCTGGGATTGGAGCAGAAGGACCAGTTCCGCTGGAAAGGCGAGCAGTCCGGAAACCGGGGCGACGGGAAAGAAACGTTTTGATCCTTGGCGGGCCTGTCATCGTCTTGTCACTCGCCAGGCTCGCCGATGCCCTTTATTTCACATTTGCCTACTATGGGCGCGTCCGGAAATCGTGCTGGGTGCCCGCGGTGTTTTACGTGCGCGAGGGTCCAAGCTGCGTAGCCGTGGTCCGAACAACCTACGGCAGCGTTTTCGGAGTCCCCAATTCCCTGCTGGGAATCGTCTACTATGTTTTGCTGCTCGTGTGGGCACTGACCTGGCATTCAGCAATCTCTGGCTCTCGCGTGGGACTGATTATCTTGTCCACCAGGTTTACGGATATCCTCATCGCTTCGGGAGCCACCACGGTCGCCCTCGGCTTTTACCTGATTTTCGCCCTGCGCCGGATTTTGTACACGGACTGTCCTTGGTGCTACGCGGCCCATGGCATTAATCTGGCGTTGCTTGCATTGCTGGTAGTGGCGCGGTAGAATGTGAAAAGGTCCGCAAGGGACCGCAAAGGAAACTTGAAAACTGTCTTTTTTAGCCTATTGCAATTCTGAGACCGAATCCCTATAATTGGAGGTTTGTGGCCGCTGGCGTAGCTCAGCTGGTAGAGCATCTGATTTGTAATCAGAGGGTCGGGGGTTCGAATCCCTTCGCCAGCTCCATGCTGGCATTGTTATGTTGCAGCGCTGGCAGGCTTTGCTAACCGGCGAAAGCTGCGCAGGAGCCGGAAAACGAGGATTATACTTAGTGTGTTGCACCCTGACGGCGGCGACAGTTGGACCTCGACGGAAATAATCCGGGGCGGGGTTGCGCCTGGTAAAAACCTGCTGCAAATGAGAAGCCCCGAGTTCGGGGGTAGTCGGGAAAAACTTCGGACAGGTGGCCGAGCGGTCAATGGCAGCAGGCTGTAAACCTGCCGCTCCTTGCGAGCTACGGGGGTTCGAATCCTCCCCTGTCCACCAGGTTCGCGAGGTTAAGAGCACGCATCGATCAGCGTCTGGAGAATGCGCACCGAGTGGGTCGCGCACGTTGCAAGGCGGGAGTAACTCAGTGGTAGAGTCACAGCCTTCCAAGCTGTTGGTCGCGGGTTCGATCCCCGTCTCCCGCTCCATTTTCGGAGAGGCACAGCCCCTACAAGGCCCTGTCGGACGTTGATGATGGCCGCCAGTGGAGGGCGGAACAACCTCTTGTGCCGATGTAGCTCAGTTGGTAGAGCACGTCCTTGGTAAGGACGGGGTCAGCGGTTCAATTCCGCTCATCGGCTCCATGTGTTTCAGAGGATAAACAGTGATCATGGCGGACCATTCGGGCCAGGACGGGCGGTTGCAGCTTGCCGGGGCGCTCCGCCGAAGTGCAGACCACTATTTGTCGGAGCAGGTGCTTCGAGATGCCTTGTCGAGGTCGTATTACTCGGTTTTTCACCTCGGTTGTGCACTGCTGGGCAAAGGATACGGAAACCACGACGAGTTTCTGAAAGACTTGCGCAAGAGGGTGAACAACGACGATTTGAGTCAAACAGTAGAACGTCTTCGAGAGTGGAGAATCACTGCCGATTACAAGTTCGACGCGGTAACCCGAGATTACAGCGGAGACCCAGAGCGGTTTCGGAACGCGGCGTCTGAGGCGCTGAGGCAGGGCCAAGATGTTTATCGAGAGTTAGCCGAGCAATTCGGCAAGGAGTAGTGGCTTGGCACTGGCAACTGAGGACAGAATCGGCGAACTTTTACGAGAGAAGCTCAAAGAGGAGGGCGTCTCGGGTCAGGTAGAGAAATTGGAGCTGTTCGCCACGCCGGAGGGCGTCCTCGCGGAGATTGTCCTGCGAGATACCTCAGTTCTGGAAGAAGCGCGAAAGATAGTTGAAGATGTTGAAGGCCGGCTGGAAAGTGAAGGCATCTCGCTTCTGCCCACCGTACGTGCCCTTTGGCAGGTGGAGGAGGTTCAGAGAATCGAAATTCCAAGCCCGCCTGACGCACCTTCGGATATGGTCGGGTTGCTGTTCAAGGGAAGCCTCAAGTCAGGGGCACGGCATCAGGAGGTGTGGGTGGCAGTGACCACGTCGGCACTGCGGGTCCTGCGGCCGCTGGCTACGAGTGATCAAGCCCTGGCCGAATTGGTCCGCGCATTTCTCCTACACCGACTATCCATTGGGGGGGCAGGTTACTGGGACCCAATCCGCGAACCACGACAGGAAATCGACGAGGGTGCGGCCCTGTATTTGCGTTGGCGGCCCTATGAAGCGCTAAAGACCTCGATTGACAACGTTTTCAATCCCAGCGGTCATGAGATTAGGGAAAAAAGTGTCATACGATTCGTGGAAACGGTGAATTTTGGGAAAGGAACCCGGAAAATTCGTAGGTTTCTCGATGTGCTGGAGGACCTTCCCGGTCCGGGCGGACCTTATAGCCGGGGCGAATGGCTCCCGACGAGCAACAGCGAGTTTTATAGCATGCTTCTCGAGCAGGAGAAGCGAGAACTGGAGTCGTATTACTTGGATCAGGTTGCCAAAGCAGAGAAGGAGTTCCCTCCACTCAAGGTTCAATTTCCGGCTGTGTTCAACTGAGGCGAAACACATATGGCGAAGGAAAAATTTGACCGATCGAAGCCGCACATGAACATTGGGACGATCGGGCATATCGATCACGGGAAGACGACGCTGACGGCGGCGATCACGAAGGTGCTGTCGAAGCACAATCCGAAGATCCAGTTTCGGGCGTTTGACACGATTGACAACGCGCCGGAGGAGAAGGCGCGAGGGATCACGATTGCGATTGCGCACGTGGAGTATGAGACGGCGAACCGTCACTACGCGCACGTGGACTGCCCGGGGCACGCCGACTACATCAAGAACATGATCACCGGGGCGGCGCAGATGGACGGAGCGATCCTGGTGGTGGCGGCGACCGACGGGCCGATGCCGCAGACGCGGGAGCACGTGCTGTTG
>DASTAW010000063.1 GCA_035712365.1 Terriglobia bacterium | reverse complement strand
CGCATAATGTTGAAACTGCTCCGTCCACTCGATTATTCTTCTCATCAGGGTGTAAGTCTCCTTCTTTAAGGATTCGGTCTCGCTTGCCGCGATACCAACTTACACCCTCCTCCCTTTTACACACTCAAATTTACGTCACCCGGCGGGAGGGAAATCCAGCATTCCAGGGTGGAGGGGAGGAAGCCTGAAGTATGAATTCTGAAGGATGAAGGCTAAGAACCATCAGGCGGTGAGCCACGAGCCACCGCTGCTGCCGATTATACTTCAGGCTTGCTCGTTAACGCTTGCCAATTGGTCTATTTGCACTCAGCTTTACGCCGTGTGTTTTTCAATCACAAATCGCCATTCGTAAATCAAAAATGGCGCGGTGAACGCGCAGCTACTCGTAGCGCAGCGCCACCATGGGATCGACTTTGGACGCGCGGCGGGCGGGGATGTAGGCGGCTGCAAGCGCGACGGCAATCAGGATCAGCGAGACGGCGATAAATGTGACCGGGTCGGTGGGCTTAATGCCATAAAGCAGGCTGGCAAGAAATCGAGTGAGCGCCAGTGCTCCAGCGATGCCGATGGCCACGCCGGTCAGTGCCAGCCTGATTCCCTGGCCAATCACCATCCTGAGGACGTCACTCTTCTCCGCTCCCAGCGCCATGCGGATGCCGATTTCGTGGGTGCGCTGCGTGACGGAATACGAGATGACGCCGTAGAGTCCCACCACCGCCAGCGCCAGGGCGAGGGCCGCGAATACCGCCATCAACATCATCAGAAAACGCTGAAAGGCTATGGATTGCGAAAACACTTCCTCCATCGTGCGGACCTGGCCGATGGGCAGGTTGGGGTCTGTCTGGTGGAGAGCGCCTTCGATTTCCCGGCTGAGGCTCAGGGGATTCTGTGCGGTTCGCACCAGGATGCTGGTGGGAAACCATCCCTGGAAAAGCTGGTCAGACTGGTAAGAAGCCTGCGCCATTGGGACGAAGAAGGTTGGCGGGGCTGGTTCGTTCAGATGGGATTTCACATCCCCGACGACGCCCGCGATTTCCTCTCCACTTCGCAGGTGTTCACCGATGGGGTTACGCCCCTGAAGATGTTCGCGGGCAAAGGCAGCGTTGACGATAATAACTTTTTGGGTTTCCGCCGCATCGGCCACCGTGAAGGACCTGCCTTGCAGTAAAGGTATCCCCAGGGTGCGAAAGTATTCCGGTGTGATCTCACGGTAATCTGCGGAGAATCCCTCGGCATCTTTCTGGCCGGCGATGTGAATGTAATCATTTCCACCTCGTTCCAGGGGCAAGCCAGCCGCCACAACAGCCGCGCTCTGGACACCGGGAAGGGCGCGAATGCGCCGGAGCGCATCCTCATAGAGGTTCGCCAGGCCGGCCCCCGACCTATATTGAGTTCCCGTCGTCCAAATCGGCAATGAGAGCACGTCGTGGGGGTCGAACCCGGGATCGGTATGCAGCAGGTGAAAGAATGTTTCGATCAATAAACTTGAGCCCACCAGCAACACGAGCGAGAGCGCTACTTCCGTTGAAGCGAGCGCCGGACCCAGCCTGTGGCGGCGCGAGATGCCCCGCTCTCCTCCTTCTTTGAGGGCCTCGTTGAGGTCGAGGCGTGAGGATCTGAAAGCCGGCGCAACACCAAAAAGGATGCCCGACAAAAATGCGACCAGCACGGTGAAACCGAGTGCCCAGCGATCGAGGCCAACGTGTTCAGCGTGGGGCAAATCGGCCGGCGCCAGCACGAGCAGAGAATGCAGGCACCAGTAAGCCAGCAACAGGCCGCACGCGCCACCGAGAAGTCCGAGCAGGATGGTCTCCGTGAACATCTGTCGCAGGATCCGCAGGCGTCCGGCGCCCATTGCGGCGCGGACGGCGAACTCCCGATTTCGCGTCACTGCCCGGCTCATCTGCAGGTTGGCCACGTTGACGCAGGCAATCAGTAATACAAATCCAATCGCGCCAAGCAGGACAAGAAGCGGCACGCGCTGGCTTCTGGTGATCATGTAGTTGTAAGGGAACGCAGCGAAGCTGATCTGCCTGGCGACCTTTTCGGATACTTCGTGGTCGGGGTCGAATTCCTGGAGGTAATGCCTTGTAAGGCTCGCTAGGTAGCTGGATGCCTTCGCCGGAGAAATGTGCGGCTTCAGCCTGGCAAGGACGAGATAATTGCCCCCGCCGCCAATTGTCTTAGCCACCTGGCCGATGGTTGTCCAAAGGTCTACCGGCGAGCTGCTTTCAAACCCGGACGGCATCACGCCAACAACGGTAAAAGGCGTACCATCCAGCGTAATGCTCACGCCGATCATTTTCGGATCGGCCCCAAAGTCGCGCTCCCACAACGCGTGGCTTAGTATGGCGACGCCGGGCCCACCGATGCGGTCCTCATCCTGCAGAAACTCCCGCCCCAACTCTGGCGCAACGCCGAGCAGGCGAAAATATCCGCTGGATACGCGCAGCGCCCTCACACGCTCGGGCCGGATTGCTCCCCCGAGGTTGAAGCCCACTTCAGTGGCGGCCGCCAGATCCTGGAACGGCTCGCGGTGGCCTTGCCAAAAATCGAACTGCCTGGCACTGAACCCTATACTGCGAGGCTGGCCTCGATAGAGCAATGAGATCTGGACAATCTGCTGTGGTTCGGGATAAGGCAGCGGCCTGAGCAGCACCGCATTCACGACGCTGAAGATCGCGGTATTGGCGCCGATGCCGAGGGCGAGGGTGAGGACGGCGACGGCGGTGAATCCGGGATTGCGGCGCAGTTGGCGCAGGCCGTAACGAACATCCTGCCAGGTACTTCCCCAGAAGTTCGCGCTGCCGTCGCCGCCAGGCACAATGCGTTCCCGCCGGGCTTCCTGCTCAACGTGGCGCAGACCTTTGGCCAATAACTCCTCGCCGCTCAGTTCCTCCAACGCCACGCGCCGCGCCTCATCCTCTGATGCTCCACTGGAGACCAACTCGCGGTAACGATCGTCCAGGTGCTGCGCCAATTCCTCGACAATTTCCGCTTCGCGCACCGGAGCCAGCTTCAAACCGGTAAGGCGCTTGCCAATCTCCTGTTTCCAGTCGGGCATGAACGCCTCCTTTTTCCGCACCAAAAAACCGCAGACTTTCTGAACAGCGAAAGTCTCGCTACCCCTCAACTTCGACGATACGGTTGATGGCTGCGACAAACGCCTGCCAGCCGCGGCGCTGCGAGGCCAGCACTTTGCGTCCCTGCGGCGTCAGGCGGTAATAGCGCCGCCTCCGCTGGCCGGCTTTTTCCACCCACCGGCCCTGGACCCAGCCGCGCTTTTCCAGGCGATAGAGCAGCGGATACAGAGAAGCCACGTGAAAGCGGAGCGCGCCATGCGAGCGCTGTTCGATGAGCTTTGAAATGTCATAACCGTGGCGGGGTCGCGCCTCAACCAGCGAGAGAATCAACAGCTCCGCGCTGCCTTTTTTCCATTCGAGATCAGATGTTGGCTCCATATATATTGCTCCCATATATCATCGCAGCCCGCCACGAAAGTCAAGTGGAAAACGCAAACTCCTGTCTCGGAGGTCTGCGGTTTCGAGGGCCGGAGCAGGTAGCGCAGAGTTTCGGCCCTTGAAACTCTGCGGTTTTCCCTTTTCCAAACCAAAAGCCGCAGACTTTCTGAACGGCGAAAGTCTGCGCTTGTATCTTGATGCCGGGCTGGTAAAAATCTCTGAGGCCAAGGGCTTGTTCTGGCGGGAAGGCCGATCTGCGCTGAGGCCCGGCGATGTGCCGCGAGCCTGTTGGGTAGATAGGCCCCCCGCCCTCTTCTCCCA